>CBFDBN010000122.1:0-9235 GCA_965603055.1 uncultured bacterium
TTTTCATGACTTACCTCCAATTATTTAAAAATTTAATTGCATATTCAAGTTGTTTGTCTTCCCGGTTTTTCATATCTGTTTTTGTTTGCGCCACTCGAATATCCGGGGCAACGCCAATTCCCTCCCAGGGTAATCCATCATATTTTCGATAATCCATAGTTCCAATATGAATAACTTTGCCATCCGATAGCCTGAAATTGCCTGGTGTTCTCTCATAAGCGAAAGCAGAACCTCCCCCGGTTGTGTCACCGATAACAGTAACATTGGACACCTGTTTCATCAGCTCTGCAAAAAGCTCTGCGACACTATATGAAGCTCCATTGATCATGACCACAACTGGCTGCAAATATTGATATAAACCACCTGGCTGAATTGATGGAATTTCTCGTAATTCACCGAAAAAATAATGTTCGGGAGGTTCAAGTGAAGACTTGATGAACCAACTAACAATTCTATAAACATTATTACAATATCCTCCCGGGTTGTTTCGAATATCCATGATAATTCCCCGGGTATTCTTCATAAATTCCATGATGAAAGCAAATTCCTTTGACAAATGAGCTAACTCAAAACTTGAAATGTAAATATATCCGATATCTCCTGTTAATATTTGGTACTTAATTTTTCCGTTGCATTTTGACCGCAGCTTATTAGGAAAATATTTTTTTACGAGACGGAGACTGACTGCTGATTTGTCTCGTTTGCCCCTGGGTGATTGATACGGCTGAATGTATTTTCCGGTTTCAGTCTTTAAATAAATATGATGATCTTCTAATTGTTTTAACATATCAACTAAAATATTAAACATTTCATCACTATTGGCTCGTGCAGCACGTGGCTTGAATGAATTGTAAATGCTATCCCAATCAATCTGTTTATATTCAAGATAGGGATAGATGCACTCGATTGTTTTCCAGGTTATTTCAAAATCATTGATTTTTCTATTCATTTTAGCAAAGACAGTTCTCGGTTGATAAAATCCAAAAAAAGTGAATATAAAAATAATCACCGGAAGCGAAATTTTCTGTTTCATGGTAGCCTCCTTGCATAACTATCATTGATTGCTCTACTCTATTAAAAAGCAACGTTTGTGCCATTTGTTAAGGTAGTTTAATAGCCAGAATTAATGTCAGTAAAAACAGAAAATTATACCAGGATAATAAAAATAATACAGGGCAAACAAAAATCATAAGCATTGCGGAACTGCGGAAATTTTCCGCAGAAAAAGTGAAGATTTTGAAAGACGAATTAAATCGTTGATCATAAACAATAGACGGATTAATCTGAAAATAAATTCATTCTTTTTTTACTTGACAAAAAACTCATTGCTTCATCCCGGTCAAACTAATCCCCTCCACAAAATACCGCTGTGCCAGAAAGAAAATCACCACAACGGGAATGATAACCACAATATTTGCAGCCATCAACAAATTCCACTGGATGCCAAAAGCGGCTCCTGTCGAGCCTCGGATGAACTGTTGCAACGAAAGGGCAAGCGTAAATTTATTGGGATCTTCTAGATAAAGTAGTGGCGTAAAAAAATCATTCCACGTCCAAATGAAAGTGAAAACACCGACAACCATCAGTGCCGGCTTGCTGAGCGGCATGGCAATTCGGAAGAAAATTCCCAACTCGCTGCACCCGTCCAGCCGGGCAGCTTCCAATAAATTATTGGGAATCCCTTTGAAAAATTCATGAAGAAGAAAGATGAAAAAAGAGGTAAATCCAAAAAAGCTTGGTACCCAGAGCGGGTAAAGCGTATCATACCAACCGAGATATTTCACAAATAAGACGAAAGTTGGAATGGAAATTACAATAGGCGGAAGCATCATAACAGATAGCATCAAAATAAATAATGGACGGTTCCAGCGACTTTTGAAACGAGCGAAGCCGTAAGCGACCAGCGAACAGGAGAGCACGTTTCCGATGATGTTGAGCAACGTAACACAGATTGAATTTTTTAATGCTGGCAAAAAAGTGAATGGTCGGTAACTCACGGTATCATCGAATAGCGCAGACCAGAAATTTTCAAAATGGAGCCCTTTGGGAATGATGGTCGGTTTTCCGGCATAAACTTCTGCCGTATCTTTCATTGCTGTGCCCAACATGACCAACACGGGCATAAACATAATGATCGATCCAATGATCAACAAAATGTATGTGGTGATTCGAACCACTTTTGATCTATTCATTGTAAAAAACCCATCTTTTTTTGTAATAAAATTGAATCAGCGTCATCACCAGAATCACAACCAGAAGTATCCACGCCAGCGAGCATGCTAAACCAAAACGTCCGTTCTCAAACGCCTGTTGGTAGATATTCAGCACATAAAAATGAACCGCTTTCGAATTTACGGTGACAGATGTCCCATTAAAATCTGAAAAGATATAAGCTTGTGTAAAAACCTGAAACGCACCAATAATACCCATCACCAAATTAAAAAAGATGACTGGCGAAATGTAGGGAATAGTGACGTTTCTGAATCGCTGCCACCATGATGCACCATCAATTGTAGCCGCATCCAATAAACTTTTTGGAACTCCCTGGAGTCCAGCGAGAAAAATCATCATAGTATTGCCAAATCCCCATACGCAAATCACCACAATGCAAATTAACGCCAGGCTCGGGTCTTCCAACCAGTTCGGTCCCTGGATGCCAAATAGCTTTGAATAAAGCAGGTTTAACATGCCATGCTTGGGACTGAAAACCCATGCCCACATAATAGTCGATGCCACGACTGGAATTAAAGCTGGTAAAAAATAGATGGTTCGAAAAATGCTCATTCCTTTGATGTTTTTAACATTGAGCAGCAGAGCGGCTGCCAGCGCAACGATAATACTGGTTGGAACAGTCATTATACTGAAAAGCACGGTAACTTTGATGGTATGAAAGAAGTTCGGCTCCAATCCTTGAATAATACCACTGTAATTCAGCAGCCCCACCCAGCGAGGTGGCTCGATGATGGGATATTTGGTAAATGATAAATACAGTGACGATATTATAGGTCCCAAAGTGAATACGATGAAACCGATAAGCCAGGGTGCAATGAAGAGGAAGAAGTATTTGGAGTTGCGGTTTTGGTTCATACTGGATATTGGATACTGGATGCTAGATACTGGATTCTCGAGACTGGATTTTGAAACATCAAGCATCAAGTATCGTTGCCATAAAACTCTAATCATTCGAAAGTTTTCAAACATCCCCGCTCATAATCCCATTCAGGATTAAAGCGATGGATTAGCTTGAGAAAATTATTGACTTCATTTGTGATAATTTTTCCACATTCTTCAGGTGTAATTTCCTGCCGCAACATACTCTGGATATAGGGCAAAGCATGATTTTGAGCCAATACCATAAATTCAGGCAAATTACTCTGGTTCTTGGTATATTTCAATGCTTCCAAAACAATCTCTTTATGCTGTGGTCCGACAAGATATTTACCATCAGCGCCTCGTTTGAGAAACACTTGCTCAGAAACCGACTTTCGCACTGGCGCTAACCCGGCATCGATAAGTCTTGTCATATTTTCAAAACGCATCACATGTTTAATAAATTCCCACGCCATTTCTTTGTGTTTACTCTGTTTGTTAATCCCCATTCCAACGGCGACACATTCGCCGCCAGTCGGACCAATCAAACTTTCTGGCAACAGTGTCACATCCCATTCAAACTTTGCATTATGCCGTAAACCGATCCAGTTGAAAATATGCCCACAAAATTCCATGGCTGCCTGCTGGTTCAAAAAAGGGAAATTATCAAGGTTTCGTGGCTCTGGCGAGACTTTGTAAGTGTTAACCAGGTCATTGAAGAATCCAAGCCCGGCAATGGATTCGGGCGTATCCATCAGGCAACGCTGCCAATCTTCTGCAAAAAATTCGCCTCCCGATTTTTGCACATGCGTGAGCCATTCCACCCACCACTGCGGAATGATGGCTGTGCCCCATTGGATTTGCTTGCCATTTTCATCGAATTTTGCCAGCTTTTTGGTCGCGGCAACATAATCCTGATAGGTCCAATTCTCATTCGGAAATGGAACTTTAGCCTCTCTAAACATATCCACATTATAGTAAAGCAGTGAAACATTGTAAGCGTAAGGAATAATCACCTGTTTCCCCAAATATCTTCCAGAATTAAACAGAATAGGATAAAAATCATCGGGTCGCAATTCCAGGCTGTCCCGTTTGATCAGGTCATCCAGTGCCAAAAAGTTATGGCGATAGCGATATAATGAAAAGGTGTTTGGTGTGACAATATCGGGAATCTTATTTGCCGCTTGGGCAATAACCAACTTTTTGGTGACTTCATCCATCCGTACGATTACAACGTTGGGATGTTTTTCCTGAAAACTCTCGACCATCGCCTTCCATGCCTGGTAAACTTCTGGAGCACTCAGCTCAAAATCTGACCGAAGAACGATTTTGCCAGGGTATTGATCTTCGATAGTTTTGCCTCGGCTGAACAGAATAAGAATAATAACGAGAAGGAAAAGTCCGATGGCTTTGAGGATGAAGCTGTTGATTTTAAAATTCAGTTTTTGCTTTTCAAGCATAAATATTTGAATTGATGTTCGGATTATTGTTTTTCAATCTAAGATATTGAATATATAATTTTTAACTGAATGTGGCAAGGGATTTTTTTAAAAAAGATTTCTCAGGAGGGTAGAAAAGAGAATAAATCAACAGGTACAACTAAATCCTCATAGATATCTTAGGAGGCTAAATTATTGTAAATAGAGTAAATCCAAAGAGATACTGCAATAATAAAACATCTAAAATGTTTTATTCAATTACCGAAGTGTTGGTAGAATTCTGAGATTATTGTATTGCACCTATTGTTATCGTTCATGGTGCAAAAATATCGCGTGAAATTTAAACTTTTATGCTTTCCTCTTTACTTATCCTTCTCAATTGCCGCATAAAGCGTTGGCAACACCCCCAAAGTAATAATCGTCGAAAACAACAAACCAAACATAATCACAAACGCCAGTGGTTTTTGAATTTCAGAGCCGGTGACATTTCGCAGGGCTAAAGGAATCAATCCCAGCATAGTCGTAAACGTGGTCATCAAGACAGGGCGGAGTTTGTTGTTACCCGCTTTAATCACGGCTTGTTGAACGTCCATCCCTTTAGCTTGATTGTTGTTGATGTGGCTAACCAACACGATGCCATCCTGGACAGCGATGCCAATCAGCGCAATAAATCCCACAATTGATGGCACGGAAAGTGTAGTTCCGGTGACGAACAGAATAATGATTCCACCAACCAGCGCCAGCGGGATATTGATGATGATCAGCAAGGCATTTTTAAACGAACGGAAGCTGACGACCAGCAGGCAAAACACAATTATGATCGTTAACACCACTACAATTGTTAACTGTCGCATGGCTCGGATCTGGTTTTCATACGTGCCGCCAAAGCTGAGGAAATAGCCTTCGGGCAGTTCCAGCGTTGAAATTTTTGATTTAATTTCATTTACCACACTACCCATGTCTTTGCCAGCAACATTGCACTGAACAACTACCCGCCGCAATGCATTTTCCCTGCGGATCACTGCAGGATTGCGATTCTCTACGATGGTGGCGATTTCACTGATTGGAATACGGTAACCGGCCGGTGTTTCGATCAGGATGTTTTCGATCTTTTGCTCATCATTTCGGAATCGCTTCTGGTAGCGGACAAATATATCATATCGTTTTTGTGTCTCTATTAGCTCGGTTGCCACTTTGCCGTTCAGGGCGACCTCGATAACATCGGACACGTTTTTGACGTTCAATCCGTATCGGGCTAATTTCTGGCGGTTAAATTTGATCTGCAATTGTGGTACACCAGAAATTTGTTCGATTTGCAGATCGGTGACGCCTGGTACGGTCACCATCATTTGTTTAACTTGATCGGCGAGTTCAGTCAACGAGTTGAGATTTTCACCGAAAATTTTTACAGCAATGGCAGATCGAATTCCTGTCACCACATGATCGATCCGGTGCTGCAACGGGGCATTGATCTGGATATTAACGCCTGGAATATCCGCTGTCAAACGACGAATCTCTGCTTTGATCTGCTCGATGGATTTGTGGCGTCGTTCTTTGGGGACTAACACACAGTTGGAATGGGTTAAATTTATGGGAGCGGTATGCTCGGTATCTTCGGCTTTCCCTGTGGCTCGAACAACTTTCTGAACTTCGGGGATCGTTGTCATTTTTTGCGCGATGAGTGAAGCAATCCGACTGGATTCATCCAGCGAAGTTTCAGGCGGTAACAGAATATCCACCAGCAAAGAAGATTCATCCATCTCGGGCATAAATTCCGAGCCGATTTGAAATGATAAAATGAAACCGATTAGAAATAGCACCACGCAGGTTATCACCAATCGAATGGGATGCTTGAGGGTATGAACGAGCAATGGATTGTAAAATTTCTTAATGAATTTAATAATAAAACTTTCTTTATTTTCCTGCTCTTTCTGTTTAAATAAAAACGAAGCCAGCACCGGCGTAATGGTCAATGACAAAATCAACGAGCCGAGCACCGCTGCTGATACTGCAAATGTCAGTGGAATAAACATCTTTCCTTCGATACCCTGCAGCGTAAAGATCGGCGCAAATACGGCGAGCAGAATTAGAATGGCATAAAAAATGGGATTGCCGACCTCTTTTGCACCTGCGAGCAGTGCGTCGAAGAAATTTTTCTTCCCTTCTTGCAGATGTCGAAAAATATTCTCAGCCATAATAATGGATGAATCCACGATCATGCCCAAACCGATTGCCAGTCCGCCCAGCGTCATGATATTAATCGTCAAATTAAATAGCTTGAAAAAAACAAACGCAAAAATTCCTGACAATGGAATGGCAATGGCAACAACCACCGTACTGCGGATATTATTTAGAAAAATGTAAAGAACAAAAATCACCAGGATCGCCCCAATGACGATCGCCCAGGTCACGTTTTTGATCGATTTAAAGATCATTTCCAGTTGGGTGTAAAACGTTTCCATCGTGAGCTGACCTGCTACTTTTTGCCTGACATCGCTCAAAACTCGTTCCACGCCACGAATCGTCTTCATCACGTTGGAACCATATTGATTTTGAACGGTTACGATAACCACTTCTTCACCGCTTTGCCCTGCTGTCCCTCGTCTGACGAATGCACCAACTTTTACTTCGGCAACCTGCCCGATCGTGATGGGCACGCCATCAATCGTTTTGAGTACAATTGCTTGAATATCCTCAATCGTATTAATTCTGCCCATGCCCCGAATGATTTTTTCTTCGGGTCCTTTTATGATGAATCCGCCAGAAGAATTGATATTATTCTCCTGCAGCGCTGTCATCACATCTGGAATTTGAATCGCGAAATTAAGCATCCGATTCGGATCGAGCAGAACATGATACTGTTTCAAATATCCACCCATGGGAATCACATTGGAGACGCCTGGCACGGTTTGAAGCCGGGGCTTTAGATTCCATTCGGCAAAATCCCGCACCTCAAACAGATCATCGCCTTTGATGGTGAATTCAATGGCATCGGCGAACATAGAAGAAATGGGTCCGATAAAAGGCGGTTCAATGCCATCGGGCAGAGTCGGGGTGATCATTTGCAGTTTTTCATTCACCAATTGTCGGGCGAAATAAATATTTGTGCCATATTCAAATTCAATGGTAATCTTCGAAAGCCCAAGCGTTGAATTTGAACGAACTCGTTTCACATAGGGCAGTGAATTGAATGCGCTTTCCATCGGAAAGGTGATCAATGTTTCAATATCCTCTGGCGCCATCCCGGGACTTTCCGTGATCACGTTCACCACCGGGGCATTTAAATCGGGATACACATCCACCGGTAATTCAGTAAAGAATTTTATACCGACCACGATGAGTATCAACGTAGCAAGGATTATGATTGTACGATTGTTTAGTGAATATTCTATAATCTTGTTTATCATTTATTTTCTCCAGTTTTTCTGGGTAATTGGGTTAGTAGGTAATTTGTAATTAACGAGTTGCCCAATTACCCATTTAACAAATTACCCAGTTACCCAATTGCCCAGTCACCCAATTACCAAGTTACCCAATCCACCAATTTCCTAATGAACATGCCCCGCATGAGGATCAACGCCACTCATTTTCAATTTCGATTTCAGTTGATAGTTACCTTTGGTCACCACAACATCACCTGCTTTTAAACCAGCAAGCACTTCAATAAATTCATCCGATTCAATGCCAGGAGAAATTACATGTCGATGATATCCTTCCTGTTCTTTTACAAACACAATTATCAGATTTTCATCTTCCAGAATGGCATTCTTTGGCACGACCAAAGCATTTGCTTTCTCACCGATGACAATATTTGTATTAGCAAACATCCCTGGTTTGAGCCGTTCAGTTGTGTTTTGAATTTCAACCATAATGTTTATGGTTTTTGTCTGTTGATTCAAGGTGCTTCCGATGAAAAAGATTTTGCCGATAAATATTTCATCGGGATAAGCGGATACCCTGACTTTCACTTTTTGCCCAATTTTTATTTTTGTCAAATCTTTTTCAAAAATATCAGCTTCCAACCACACGGTTTTAAGGTTGATAATTTCAAACAGTTTGGTGGCTTGACCGACCTTTTGCCCGATGCTGGCATTACGGTAGGTTAAAATTCCTGATATAGGCGAATACAAATGAATCGTTGAGCCGACTGCTTCGCTGTGGTCTGAAGGCGGGTCATCAATTTCATTCTCTCTGATCCCCAAAGCAAGCAATTTTTTCATGGCATAATTGAAATTGACTTCAGCCACTTTTTTCTTTAATTCTGCTTCCTGAAACGCTTTATCTGAAATAATTTTTTCCTGGTACAGCTTCTGTTTTCTTTCAAAATTTTGTTTTTCGATTTCCAGCTCTGCCTTTGCTTTATCGTATTCTGCCCGCTGAATGCCAATTTCTGGACTGGAAAGACACACCAACATATCTCCTTTTTTTATCCGATCCCCGACGTTGACAAAGACGCAATTGATGCTGGATTCGATAAAAGGACTCACCACTGCAACCTGGTTCTGATTGGGAACAATTTGTCCTGGGACAGAAATTACCAGCTCAAGAGGCATTGTTTTCACTGCTGTTGTTTGCAGCCCGATTAGTTTTTCCCACTCACCTTCGATTGGGATGAGGTCGGCTGTATCATGAGTATGATCGAGATTTTCGTCTTCTTCGTGCACATGAGTATCATCTCCGTGAGTATGGGATTCTGATTCTTGCTG
>CBFDBN010000123.1:0-9225 GCA_965603055.1 uncultured bacterium
CTAATTAGTGCATGAACGAAAACTCACTTTTTTGTCATTTCGACCGAAAGGAGAAATCTATAAGTCCAATATTTGTGTAAAAAACAGATTCCTCACTTCGTTCGGAATGACATTTTTTTCACAAACTTGATAGTTTTCGTTCAGAGACTAATTACCTGATTACCCAATCTCACAAATTTTTTGACTTCTCAACCGCTTCTTCAATCGTCCCGACCATATAGAATGCCTGTTCCGGAAGATGGTCGTATTCACCTTCAACCAGGCTCTTGAAGCTTTTGATAGTATCCTCCAGGCGGACATATTTTCCTTCACGTCCAGTAAATTCTTCAGCAACGAAAAACGGCTGGGAGAGAAACCGTTGAATTCGTCTGGCTCGATTGACGACAAGTTTATCCTCGTCAGAAAGTTCTTCCATGCCGAGAATATTGATGATATCCTGAAGCTCTTTATACTTTTGAAGTATTTCCTTTACAGCCCACGCCGTTTGATAATGCTCCTCACCAATAACTTTCGGATCGAGAATCACTGAGGTTGAATCAAGCGGATCAACTGCTGGATAAATACCCAGCTCCATCAATTTTCTGGATAAAACCGTCTTCGCATCTAAATGTGAAAATGTCGTTGCTGGGGCAGGATCAGTTAAATCATCGGCTGGAACATATATCGCCTGCACCGAAGTGATCGAGCCTTTCTTTGTTGAAGTGATTCGCTCTTGTAATTCACCCATTTCTGTTGCCAGGGTTGGCTGATACCCCACGGCTGATGGCATTCTTCCTAATAAGGCAGATACTTCAGAACCAGCTTGTGTGAAACGAAAAATGTTGTCGATAAACAGCAACACATCCCTGCCCTCATCATCACGGAAATATTCGGCAACAGTCAATGCCGAAAGTCCCACCCGCAATCTTGCGCCGGGTGGTTCATTCATCTGACCGAATACCATGCTGGTCTTATCAATAACACCAGATTCCCTCATTTCCAGCCAGAGATCGTTCCCCTCTCGAGTCCGTTCACCAATACCGGCAAACACCGAATAGCCGCCATGCTCCTTAGCGATGTTATGGATCAGCTCCATGATCAGTACTGTTTTCCCGACTCCTGCGCCGCCGAACAGTCCCGTTTTTCCGCCCCGGGAATAAGGCTCAAGCAGATCGATCACCTTAATACCGGTTTCAAAAATACCTTCCGACACACTTAATTCTTCAAAAGTTAATGGTTTTCGATGTATGGGATCGTGTCGCAACGCATCGATTTCTCCCACTTCATCGATGGGTTCCCCGATCAAATTCATAATTCGTCCCAGCGTTCCGGGGCCCACCGGCATGGCAATCGGCTTTCCCAGGTCAACGACCTCCATCCCTCGAAGTAGTCCATCAGTAGAATCCATTGCCACGCATCTCACCGTGCTTTCACCCAGGTGTTGCTGGGCTTCAAGCACCAGTCGTGAGCCATCTTCTCGCTTAATTTCTAACGCATTGAGAATCTGCGGTAATTCACCATCGTCAAATCTAACGTCAACAACAGCGCCGATAATCTGGACGATTTTTCCTTTGTTCATCTATTGTAACCTCAGTCTTTTAGAGTTGATCTCATTATTTGTGAATGGTTAGTGGTGATTGGTGAGTTGTCAAACCAAATCAGTCATTTCATACTCTATAGAATTCTTGTGATACAACTCACAATTAAAAACTAACCACTCACCATTCACTTCACCATTGTTGATAAGCAAATTATTTACTTCATCATAAAAAGTTAAGAGCGAGACAGAATTATCAAGCCTTCAGCGCCTCACTGCCACTAATGATTTCCAGAATCTCTTCAGTAATCCCTTCCTGCCGTTTTTTATTAAATTGCATCTGCAATTCGCCAATCAGCTTATTGGCATTTTCAGTGGCATATTCCATTGCGGTCATTCTTGCGCCCATCTCTGACGCATAAGATTCAAGAAGCACCCGCCATATTTGAACATCGAGATTTTGGGGCAATAGTGTATCCAAAATCGAAATCGCATCTGGCTCAAAAATAAATTCGGGCAGGTTTTCCTTTTCCCCGGGAATGATAGGATTGAGGGGCAATAGTTGTTCAACAATGACCTGCTGTTGAACAGCCGATTTAAATTCATTGTAAATCAAAAAAATTCGATCTAATTTTGCTTGAATATAAAGATCTCGTATCAAAGTCGCGATGTCAACCGCCTGTTCAAACTGTAGATTTCTGAAAAATGAAATATATTCACCAATTGCTTTAAAATTTCGTTTGACGAAATGATCTCTTCCTTTTTTGCCAATGAAAATAAATTCTTTTCCCTGGTCAGGATTTTGTTGGATTTCGTTTTCAGCTTTCCGAATGATGTTTTGATTAAATGAGCCACAAAGTCCCTGGTCGGACGTAACGATGACGTAACAGATTCGATTTGCTTCCCGAACTGCCAATAAAGGATGAAGATTTCGGTCGATTTTACTGGCGATATGCCCCATGAGATCGCTCAGTCGATGAGCGTAGGGTCGAGCTTGAACAATGCGTTGCTGTGCCTTACGCAGTTTGACTGCAGCAACCATCTTCAAAGCACGGGTGATTGTTTGCGTTTTTTGAATGCCAGTGATGCGTTGTTTGATGTCTCGGAGTGTTGGCATATTTTAATTTTAGATTTAAGAGTTTAGATTTTAGAAATCAATTCCAATTTCAAGTCGAAACCAAGTATATTTGCATACCAATTGATCATATAAAGGGAAACATGATTATCCCTCGGATTTTCGATACGGGAAATTGCCTGCCGACTAATGTTATGTTTTCGAGCAATATCTCTTTGAGTCAGTCTCAAAGCTTCCCTTGCAGCACGTAATTTTATTGAAATTTCAATTTCGTTCGATCTTGTGTTGACTTCATCACGAAACCCTGGAATTTTTTGATTCTCCTGGTCGATCAGTCGATCTAAATCATCCATTATTAAATCCTCCACGAGATAAAAAATCTTTGCGGTATTGTTTTGCTTTTTCAATTTCACTCTGAGGGACTTTATCAGTTTTTTTTACAAAACCATGGGTGATTATTATTTTTTGTTCAGCAAAAAAATACAAAATTCTTAATTGTTTTCTTAATACTTTGATTCTTAATTCATAAATTCCATCTTCTAAGTAGCCCACTAACGGTCTTTTGGCTTTGTGACCCAATTTTCGCAACACAGATAAACAAGCAGCCACCTCAAGCTTTTCTTTATCGTTGCAAGTTTGATAAAATTCCTCAAAAGGACATCTCTCATTAATTTTTCGATAGAAAATTATTTCGAAATTCATTGGTTTGGCTCGATACAAGTTTCCGCAGCAATCATTATTGACGCTGAAGAAAATTCTGATCCTATCATTTTGTACTTAAGTTACATTATTTCACTGACACAAGAATTACTTTCTTGATATTTGTCTTTGATTTTGCAATTTTTTCTAATTGTTCCCAAACGTCAGCATCGTAATATTTTTCTCCATACCCAGTGCAAACCATAACTGGAACATCCTCAATAATCACGAGATTGCCCTTATAATGAAAATCAATGTTGAATCTCCTTGCTACGACTTTATCATCACAAAAGTCACAACGTTCCATTTTTACATTCTTGTTTATTTTTAGACACTTTCTCATACCCTAAAACTCGCCATAAAATCCTGGCAGGCAGAATTCAACCCGGCTTCTAAATCCTGATCCAGTTCCTTCTTTTCAACAATGTCTTTGAGAATATGCCGGTATTTTGTGTCAATAAATTGATAAAAATCTTGCTCCAATCGTTGTATCTCTTTGATAGGAACGTCGTCGAAATAACCTTGAGTCCCTAAAAAGACAATAGCTATCTGTTTTTCCACTGGCAGCGTTTTATTCTGATCCTGTTTCAGGATTTCCACCATTTTTTGTCCGCGAGTGAGCTGCGCCTGGGTGGCTTTGTCCAATTCGGAGCTAAACTTGGCAAATCCCTCTAACTCTCGATATTGCGCCATGTCCAGCCTCAATTTTCCAGCAACCTGCTTCATGGCTTTTATCTGGGCATTGCCGCCGACACGGGACACTGAAATCCCAACATTGATCGATGGACGAACGCCGCCGTAGAACAGATCAGGCTCAAGATAAATCTGACCGTCGGTAATCGAAATAACGTTAGTTGGAATATAGGCTGAGTAATCACCAGCTTGCGTCTCAACGATTGGCAGCGCAGTGAGAGAACCCCCGCCAAGCTCATCGCTAAGTTTTGCCGCTCGTTCTAACAAACGGGAGTGCAGGTAGAAAATGTCACCGGGATATGCTTCACGTCCCGGGGGGCGTCTCAACAGCAGTGACACCTGTCGGTAAGCCCAGGCATGTTTAGACAGGTCATCGTAAACCGCAAGAGCATGCATTTTGTTATCACGAAAGTATTCGCCCATGGCAGCACCGCTGTATGGCGCAATGTATAACATCGGCGCTGGATCATTAGCAGCAGACATGATCACCGTTGTATAGTCCATGGCGCCATTTTCTTCAAAAGTCCTTACCACTTTGGAGATGGTCGATCCCTTTTGACCAATTGCCACATAGAAACAGTATACTCCCTGTCCCTTTTGATTTAAAATCGTATCAATAGCAATGGTACTTTTTCCGATCTGTCGATCTCCAATGATCAACTCCCGCTGACCACGACCGATAGGGATCATCGAATCAATCGCTTTGATTCCGGTCTGCAATGGCTCTTTCACCGGCTGCCGGTAGACAACTCCCAGCGCCTTTCGTTCAATGGGAGAGAAATGTTTGGCATGAATCGGTCCTTTGCCATCCAGCGGCTGTCCCAGTGGATTGACGACACGTCCAACCAATTCCTCGCCAACCGGGACCTGTATGACTTTACCCGTCCTTTTCACCGGATCGCCTTCTTTGAGATACTTTTCACTGCCAAACAACACACAGCCCACATTATCTTCTTCCAGGTTCAGCGCCATGCCAAAAACATCATGCGGAAACTCAACCAGTTCGTTGGACATAACATTTTCCAGCCCATACACACGAGCGATCCCGTCGCCAACCTGGATAATCTCCCCAACTTCTTCAAAGTCAGTTGTAACCTGGTACTTTTCAATCTGTCTTTTCAGAATCGTAGAAATTTCGTTTGCTTTAACTTCCATAGTTTATTTCTGGTCTTTTATTAAATACTGTTTTAGCTTTTTAAATTGTTCAGCAAGACTGGCATTAAACATCTTGCCGTTTATCCGAATGATTATTCCGCCGATGATTGACGGATCAACTTTGTTTTCAATTCTTACTTCAGCTTTGAGATTTTGGGCGATTTCTTGACTCAATTTCAATAATTGATCATCAGAAAAAGGAACGGCTGTAATCGCCTCCACCCTGACACGATTATAATACACATCGACTCGATTTAAAAATTCATGATGGATTTGGTCGATTAAATAAAATCGCTTATTCTTCAAAACCAGCAGTAAAAAATTGAAAAATAGCTCAGCAAAGCGCTCTTTCATTAGCTCGGTAACCAGCTTTTCACGATCCCTATCCGCGGGAAGATTTAAGACCGATTTCAGATCAGGATTATCTTTGATGAGATTTAGAAAACCATTAAAGTCTTGGTGAATCTCATCAATTTTAGCCTTCTCTAATGCCAGCTCAAAGAGCGCTTTGGCATATCTTTTCGCATTTGCGCTAATAATCATATCGCCTGGCTTAACTGTTTTACATATTTATCAACTAAGTTCAGATGTTGTTCTCGGGAAAGGGTTTCACCAACTACTTTTTGAGCAGCTAAAAACGCAATATCTGTGGCATATTTTTTAACTTCGTCAATTGCTGCATCTTTGCTGATCTCAATTTCCTGTTTTGCCCGTTCTAATTGACGATCCGCTTCAGCACGAGCCTGCTCTAACAATTCCTTTCGAGATGCTTGGGCGCTTTTTTTGCTGTCATTAATTATTTGAACAGATTCTTTCCTCGCATTATCAAGAAGTCCTCGCTGTTCTGCCAGAAGTTTCTGCGCATCTTTCTGATCTTGCTCAGCCTGGTACAGCGCCACTTTGATTTTGTTTTCCCGATCACTCAATGTTTTAAGAATCGGCTTCCAGGCAAACTTTTTTAAGATCAGCATGAGCAGGACGAAAGTAAGAATTGTCCAGAAAATGGTTCCACTCTCGGGTAACAATAAATCCATGGATTTCTAATCCTAAAGTTTCAAAAGTTTTAAGTATTCAAAGTTATAAGCTTGTAAAGTTATAAGTGACTAACGTTTGAATTGTGAGAGAGTTAGCTCACTTCAGTCACTTTATACTTTAAACTTTTTTTACTTGAAGCTTAATAAAAAGCAGATCACCAGCGCTAAAAGCGACACGCCTTCGATCATCGCTGCGGTGATAATCATGACGCCCCGAATATCTGCTGATGCTTCCGGTTGACGAGCGATGCTTTCCACAGAAGCTTTCGCAATTCGACTGATTCCAAACGCTCCACTAAAAACAGCTCCCACAGCCCCGATTCCTGCAGATATAAATGCCCATGCAGCTTCCGTCATAATTTTTTCCTCCTGATTGTTAATTACAAAATTTTTTAAATGCTGTTTAGCTTAAGCTATCTATAACCAGATACCATGCACCAATGATGACGACGAACAACTAACAACTCACCACTCACACCTAATGATATGGATGAAGCGCAGCGCCAATAAACACGGCGGATAGTATCGTAAAAATATAGGCTTGAATGAGTGCAATCAAAATTTCAAGCAAACTGACAAAAAGAATCCCCAAAATTGGAAACGGCGAAATAAACAAATTTTTAAACAAGAAT
The DNA here is from genome assembly GCA_965603055.1 of uncultured bacterium. GTDB lineage: Bacteria > Zhuqueibacterota > Zhuqueibacteria > Thermofontimicrobiales > Thermofontimicrobiaceae > CBFDBN01. The sequence continues at coordinate 6,805 of CBFDBN010000123.1, forward strand.
ATCAGACCTAAAATCGTGAAAACAACCAGATGTCCTGCTAGCATATTGGCAAAAAGCCGGATTGCTAAGGCGAAATGTTTGGTTAACATTCCCAATATTTCAACGACGAAAATTATCGGGACAACAAAAAATGGAAGTCCCGGCGGAACGAAACTTTTGATATACCCTCGAAAACCATTTTTCCGAATACTGGAAAACTGGACTACAATTAGCGTGAGCAAAGCCATGGCTGCTGTAACGGAAATATTACCCGTAGCTGTCGCTCCCATTGGAACGAGTCCGAGCAGGTTCAAAGTAAGAATGAAAAAGAAAGCTGTCAGCAAATAGGAACCATATTTCAATCCATCTTCACCCAAATAAGGGTCGATGACCGCATCTTTCAGGAAGACAACGATCCATTCGATGAAATTTACCGGTCCTTTGGGCGATAATGACCGGCTCCGAATAATTAACGGTAATAAAATCATTAAGATCGCAGCACCAATCCAGATCATCAACACATGTTTGGTGATCGATAAATCGAAACCCAGGAGATGAATATCATAAATCACATGATCCTGAACATGGTGCATAATATATTCATTGATTCCGCCGCTGCCATGTTCTGCCTGTTCGCCATGTTCCTGAACATTGTCTATTATAAATTTTAAGAGGCTTCCTTGATGAATTTCAGCCATTTCTTCCCTTTTGACAATTTCATATTAATAAACCGAATCTCGTAAAACTGGTAAATAATATAGAAGATAAAAAATGAGAGGATGAAGTAGAGAATGTCAATCCCGGTATACTTCATAAATAAAAATAGCGTTATTGCAATGAGCACAAATCGAACGAACATCCCCCCAAGGACCGTCGTCATAAAAATTTTTAGTGATTTATTATAAGCCCAGATGATGGATAAAAAACCTAAAATAAAGATAATTAAACTTACAACATATCCAGATATGATTTCAAGGAATTTATTATCGCCAGCTATTAAAAATATTAAAACCAAAATTAGAAATAGTACAACTATACTAATTCCAATTAGTTGCAGAAGGAATTTCTTAGTATTAAAATTCATCAAACTTAAATTTTAATTTAATTCAATAATATTGATGTTACACGAAATAAAACTCATAATCACTGGCGCTGCCGCCTTTAGCCTTGAACGCATGAAATACCAGAACACGACTGCTATAGTTTGAGACTAGCTTCATCAGTTCATATTTCATTGTCTTAAACTTCTGGCTATTAAGTGCTATCACCAGGTGCTCCGCGTGTTCACATCTTCCTTCAAAAAACATATTGGGCGATTCCCCGATTAGAATTTTCCATTCACCACCGATCTGGATTCCGATATCCTCCATTGCAGGATAAAATTCATTCTTGATAAAATGATCGTACTCGTACTCTTTTCCAGGAATGACATCCCAGTACTGACTGAATTTAACAGTGCCTTTTTCTGTCACCCGGGGCAAATGTTTAAAACGACCGGTTGGGACCAGAACTTTGCTTCGATAGTCTGTCACAAAATGCAACAATTGATTGGTCGTTTTCGAATAGTCTCCACTTTTCAGGGCACCCTCCATCTGATCCAGATTTTCAGCGATCCCCTCAGAAATGATTTGGGGACTGGCACCAACCAGTACGCACCAGATGGCAGCGACATTGATGCCCAACTGATTCATTGTCGGGATTCGAGAGCATTTCATAAATTCGATATATTCATTCAGGCTCCCGGGAACAACATTCCAGCATTCATTAAATTTAACCGCCATATCAACTCCTCCATTTGATAAGGTGATTTTGTTATTTATTAAAATATATAATATTTTTACAATAAAGCAAGGACTTTTTAATTTGATTGAGATGATTTTTGTTTTTTTTTTATAGAGAACCCAAACAATTAAGGATCATCGACGAAAACAAGGACAACGATATAATCTCAATTGGAAAAGAATTCCATCTTATACGACAATTCGCAATATTATTCAATGCGTTAATTCTGTTGAGTTTGAAATGAGTTTTGAACCATTTAGATTGTTTATCCCAAACCGTAATATAAGCTTCCAGCTTGTTAGATAAGTTCATTCTGTAAGCGATGGAATCAGTAATCCATCTTGTTAGAGTGCACTTAATAATTCGTAATTATTTAATCAACAGAAGTTAGCATAGAAAATCGTTAAAACGGTTTGAAAAAATCACATTTTTGAATAAATACCACAATTAATTGTGGTGTTTATTCAAAACAAACGATTACAGCAGCCGTTTCAACGGCTTTCCTTCAGGTCGCTAAACTCTTATAATAATTCAATATAAAAAATGAAAAAGACAATTACTTTTTTTAACCTCAATCATTTCAACTATAATATTGCAGACCAAATCTTTGTTTTTAATTTTTCATTTGAAATTTGGAATTTTCGGCTTGCTACACTAAGC
>CBFDBN010000124.1:0-9176 GCA_965603055.1 uncultured bacterium
CCATTAACCACTCACTACTAACTACTAACCACTCACCAAAAAGCTATTCATCAAACAGAAAAGTCGGTTCATGATAAAATCGGATCGATTTATCTCGTATCTTTTCATTGATTCTGTTTTCTAACCAATAATTTTTCTGTTCAGTTGGGACATCAAAACGAAGGATATCTAACGGTATATTTATTCGTAACGCCCGTTTGGGCAGAATAATTCGGGTAATTCCACTGGGTATTTTCATCTCATGATTGGTAACTTCAACCAACTCTTCTTTTGTTAATTTACGAAACACAATTAACGCACAAAACTGGGAATAATTGTTTTTTAAATGTTCCAGATTTGTGTAACTCACACGATCCATATATTGAAACCCTTTGTACAAATTGGTAATATTTCTCAAGTCTCTTACCCGTTGAAATAAGTCGATATGGGCATGAACAGCATAAATGCTACGGTCTGCAAACTGGATTTGACAGAGCATATCTCCATTATCATTGGGTTCTAAATCGTATTTTGTGCTTCTAGTAATCGTGATATCCGGCAAATTGTTAATTTTCTCAAAAAAAGAATCTTTGGTAAATTTCTCAACAGCATGATGCCAATGAAAAAAATTAAGGCCGGGATCAAACAGATCAATATGTTGTACCAGTACATCGGGAATGTTTAAAACTCGCAGGGCAGTCAAACGGTTGGCACCATCCAGCAGGATATATTTATTATTGCCTGAATGAGTCGCCACCACAGGAGGATTCTTGAGTCGATTTTCCTTTTTGATATACTCAATTAATTTTGACGAGCGTTCTTCATCAGGGTCTTCGTGGAAAATAATTTCAGAAATGGGAACGATCCTGAGATTGGGCAACTCTCCAATTTTAAGCTGCTTATTATTTCCCTGAATCACGGCTCCTCCTGGTTTTTAAATAAAAAAAGACCCACTTTAAAAATCTGAGCGGGTCGGAACTTGTATAATAATTTTCAATAACTTACTATTATGAGCAAATCCGCCCCAATGGAAGATGGCGACACCAATTTAATTTTTTTAAAAAAACTGACGAAAATTTCAAGGGCATAAATTTGATCATTTTATTTATGATTCTGTTAATTTGGTACAATGTTATTTATGTCTCCCAAATTGGCTTTAATATAAACACAAATGTATCGATTGTCAAGCTAAATTTTGACAAATTTTAAAAAAATCGTCCTCGCTAATTCACTGCAATGTTATCGAGCTTTTCTACAATGTGATGTTTTGGGACAGCGCCAACAATTTGTTCTGCCACTTCACCATCTTTGAAAATAAGAACGGTGGGGATGCTCCTGATTCCATATTTAATTGCAATACCCTGGTTGGAATCTACATCACATTTTGCTACTTTCAATTTACCGTCATATTCCTTAGCCAGCTCTTCTACAATTGGAGCGATCATTTTGCATGGACCACACCATACCGCCCAAAAGTCAATTAAAACTGGAAGATCAGATTTGATGACTTCAGCGTCGAAATTACTCTCTGTTACTACTAATAAATCGCTCATTAATTTGCTCTCCTATTTTAGTCGATGTTATCTCAATTTCATAAATCTAATAAAAAATAATGAATGTTGAAGTTGTTATTCGATATTCGTTATTCACTATTGGATATTCGATATTGGATAATGGCTATTCGGTATTAAAAATCCAAATAACACCTTAACTTAATACCATCGAAAATAATCTATAAAACAGATTGCTAAAGATAAAAATTATCAATTTAAATTGCAAGAACAATTTTAAAAATTTAGTAATCGTTTAGTTATGGGTCTGATCGTTATACATAAATATTAATTCTCAGCGGAATTGTCTTAACACGGACAATAAAATTTATTATATTATCCCTCTTAACAAAGTTTAAGGAGGAACTATGTCAGAAAAAATACCATCCAAATTATGTGGACGGACGTTTAGTAAAGATCAATTAGATCAGATCAGAGATATTATTAAAAGTACCGTACCGTCAATAAGAGAGGTAAATTAGACCGTTATAAAAAAAATCGTTTGCCACTAAAAGACATTTATGTTTATCCACTAAGCGATAATTTTCGTTCAATTCTTGGCCGAGGTGGCGTATGAAAGATTGGATTGAACATGTTCGGATAAAAGCGCATCCGGTGGTATTAATGATTCAGGATACAACAGAATTAGACTATACCAGTAAAAATGATATATCAAATTTAGCAACGTTAACTTATGACACCAGAAAAGGATTGCTATTACATCCGATTCTGGCAATAACTCCTGATCGTGTTAGTTTGGGCGTCATTAATGCAAAATTTTTGCGAAAAAATTATGAAGTGAACAGAACCGAAAAACGGCATCACTATAAAGTACCAATAGAACTTAAAGAAATAAATCCACCAGAACATCAACAGCCAATTGAGTGGATATTACTAACAAGTATACCGGTTCATACATTAAAACAGGCGATAACAATAATTCAGTGGTATTGCTGTCGCTGGCAAATAGAAATATATTTTCGAATTCTAAGGGATTACAGAATTTCTACAAAGTGACTTGATTATTAAATATAAAAATGTTATACTTATACAATTTTTAAAATATTTATAAATAACGGAGCAGAATGAATGAAAAATCTTGAGGAGATTAAATCAGAATTTGCCAGGCTGGTTCAAATCATGGAACGATTGCGACGAGAAGATGGCTGTCCCTGGGATCGTGAACAGACTTATAAATCATTACGGCAATATTTATTAGAAGAAACTTATGAAGTGCTGGAATTAATTGATGCGGGAAATTACGATGAATTGAAAAACGAATTGGGTGATCTCTTGCTACAGGTCATTTTTCAATCACAAATCGCCGGGGAAGAAGGAAGATTTACAATTTTTGATGTGTTAAAAAAGATAAACGAAAAGCTGATCCATCGTCATTCCAATGTTTTTGGTAATGTCGTTGTTCGCAATGCCGAGGAACAGACCGTTAATTGGGAGAAAATGAAAAAGAAAGAGGATAAAGACCGTTCCGTAATTGACGGTGTCCCCAAACAACTTTCTGCCTTGCTTCGCGCCTATCGCATGCAATCTAAAGCCGCCACGGTCGGATTCGATTGGGAGAATGTGCATCAAGTGTGGGAAAAAGTCGAGGAAGAAATAAACGAGCTAAAACAGTCGATTGATGACAACTCTCCCCAGGAAATTGAAATGGAATTCGGCGATCTATTATTCGCCATGGTAAATCTGTCCCGGTTTATCAATGTCAATCCCGAAGATGCTTTGAGAATGGCGATTGAAAAATTTTCAGCCCGCTTTCGCCAGATGGAAAAAGAGGTGGCAGATTCTAACAAATCTTTACACGACATGAAACTTGAACAGATGGATGAAATTTGGGAGGAGATTAAAAAACGGACAACATAATTGGGGGAATTAGGGAATGAGGTAATTGGGCACTAAACAGTCATTTTCTTGCCCAAAAAACAAAAATATTCGGCTCACAAAAAACGGAATCTTCCCTTGGCAGATCACTTTAATTGATTGATCCGACAAGGAGGACAGACACAAAAAATTTCTTGTTTTTTCATTTTATGTGATCGTTCAGTTTTTGTGGGCTAATTTTTCTTTTTGGTTCTGGCTCGTTCAGGTTAGCTTATTACCCAGTTACCCAATAAACCAATTACCCAAAAAATAACTGGATTATTTTAACAAAAATTCTTAAATTCAACTTCATTTCAAGTTTTGAATTTCGACTCTAAAATACCGCGGAGGAATGAATGACTCAAAAGACAAAAGAAGCATTGGAATTTGCTAAAAAAAACAGTATCGAAATGGTCGATCTGAAGTTCTGCGATCTCTTTGGACGCTGGCATCATTTGACGATTCCCGTAAGCCAATTCGATGAATCCGTATTTGCGCAAGGTGTGGCATTCGATGGCTCAAGCGTTCCGGGGTTTAAGAAGCTTGAGGCAGGGGATATGGTTCTCATACCTGACGCAGATACATTGCTCATTGATAGGTTCTGGAATCAGAAAACTTTGAGTTTCATCTGTTCAGCTTATGAAGCTGACACGTTGGAGCTTTTCAAAATCGATCCCCGTAACGTGGCATATCGATCTGAACAATTTTTAAGGGAGACTGGAATTGCCGATGAAAGCCTCTGGAGTCCTGAATTTGAGTTTTATATTTTTGATCATATTACTTATGTAAATGATATTAATCTTGCCTGTTACCAGATTGATTCTGAGGAAGCGGAGTGGAATACCGACGCGGAAGAAGAACAGAACCTGGGACACAAAATTCCTCGCCAGGGTGGTTACCATGCCATTCCGCCTTTGGATAACCTGTACAATATTCGGGCAAAAATGGTGCAATATATTGAACAATGCGGCATTCCGGTTCGCTACCATCACCACGAAGTTGGCGGTCCCGGACAGTCTGAAATTGAAATTCATCATCATCCGCTTTTAAAAGCTGGTGATGTTACGATGATGATCAAATATATTATTCGAATGGTCGCCAACAAAAATAATAAGACTGTGACCTTTATGCCCAAACCGCTTTATAACGAAGCCGGCAGCGGGATGCACATTCATCTTCAATTATGGAAAGATGGTAAAAATTTATTTTATGACGAAACCGGGTATGCGGGGCTCAGTCAATTGGCGCTGAATTTTATTGGCGGCATACTCTATCACGGTCCTGCCTTGCTGGCATTCACCAGTCCCAGTACTATCTCTTATAAAAGACTCGTCCCGGGGTTTGAGGCGCCGGTAAAAGCGATTTTCGGACTGGCGAATCGCAGCGCTGCCATTCGTATTCCCAAATATGCGAATACACCCGAAACGAAACGATTTGAATTCCGACCCCCTGATGCAACTTGCAATATTTATCTCGCGATTTCAGCTCTGTTGATGGCCGGCATTGATGGTGTGAAGAAAAAAATCGATCCAACCAAAGAAGGTTTTGGTCCGTATGATATTAATATTTTTACGATTCCGAAATCTAAACAGGATAAGATTAAGTCGCTGCCAACTTCTTTGAAGGAAGCTCTGGACGCTCTGGCAGCCGATCATAAATTCTTGTTGGAGGGCGGTATTTTTTCTGAACAATTGATTGAAACCTGGATCGATCATAAATTAAACAAAGAATTCAATGAAGTCAGGAGTCGTCCCCATCCTTATGAGATTAGTTTGTATTACGATGTGTAGGTGGTGAGTGGGTAGTAGTGAGTTGTCAGTGGTCAGTTGTGGATTTTAGATGAATTTGTTTTATAGAAATAGGAGTTTTAAGTAATGAAAAAATGGTTTATCTTGTTAATCGGTCTGGGTCTGCTAAACTGTGCCGGATTAAAAAAGGCGAATGAATTTTATCAAAATGAAAATTACAAATTAGCGATCAAAGAATGCCAGCGTGCAATCGCCCAGGATTCATTGAATACCGAAGCATATTTGATTATGGGAAAATCTTTTAATGCGCTGGGGAAAAAAGATTCAGCTATGACTTTCCTGCAAAAAGCTTACCAGGTTCAACCGTATTCTAATGTGACACTATCTGCAAGGAAAGAAATAATCACGATAAAATTGGAAATCGCCAATAAATTTTTAGATGAAAAACGATATAACCCGGCGATTTCTGCTTATACAGAAATTATTGAAATGGATTCCACCAATTTTGCTGCCTATCACAAATTGGGCGATTGTTACGAACAAAATGGATTATTGGATAAAGCGAAGTTCTATTATCAAAAAGCCAGTCAGATTGAAGCTCAAAATCCATTCGTATCCAACAAAATTCAGGCAGTTGATAGTCTGAGCCAGGTAGCTGAGTCCAATTTTGAGAAAGGATATAAATTTTTTGCTGCGAATAAAAATAAATCCGCTGTAAAATATTTGAAGCTTGCTTTAGCTGCCAAAGCCGACCATAAAAATGCCAAATATTATTTTCATATTGCACAGGGAAAGATTTTTTATCGCAAGGGAAGAAAATCAGATTGCTGGGATGCGATCGAGCATTACGGCAAGGCGATGATGGTTCGCCCCGAATCGGCAGAGCCACATTTTTTGATGGCACAGGCTTACGAAAAGAAAGATCGCAATGAGTTTGATAATGCCATTGAACAATATCGCATCGCCCTGGAGAAGGAACCGTCTGGTCAGTATGCTGCAAAAAGCAAACAAAAAATTAAAGAATTGAAGACGCGACGGGATAAATTGAAAAAATTTTGGGGGAAGTAGCTTCTTTGATGAAGCTTTGTCTTCATTCGAAGATTAGGGAATGAAAATAGAGAAAGTTAGAGCGTTGGGCGTGGCGCGTAGGGCGTAGAGTGTCGGGAGTTGGGCGAGTAGGTAGAATGAACTAAAGTTTTCGCCCTACGCTCCACTCCCTACGCCCTACTTTATTCTTTCACAATTAAGTATTCCTTTTTCATCAGAACTGTAATTACAAAAAAATTTTGATTGATAAAAATAATGGACTTATTTGAATCACCACAACAAAGCCTGGATAAAAAAGCAGCGATTCCATTGGCAGAAAGAATGCGTCCCGGATCACTCGATGAATTTATCGGGCAGGAGCACCTTGTTGGCAATGGAAAATTATTGCGCCAGGCAATCGAACAGGATAAGTTGATTTCGATGATATTTTGGGGACCGCCCGGCGTGGGAAAGACCACGCTTGCCAGAATTATCGCTGAAGAAACAAAATCGGATTTTCACTCGATTAGCGCGGTGACCTCAGGTGTGGCAGATGTTCGAAAGATAATTGAAAAGGGAGGTTTCAATCGAAACAAGCTGGGTAAGCGAACGATTTTGTTTATCGATGAAATTCATCGTTTCAATAAAGCTCAGCAGGATGCGTTGCTCCATAGTGTTGAAGATGGGACGATTCTATTAATTGGCGCTACCACCGAAAATCCATCGTTTGAAGTTATTTCGCCGTTGCTATCGCGATGCCGGGTCTATACCTTAAAACCGTTTAGTGAGGAAGAAATCGGGAAGATTATTGATCGGGCGGTGAATTCCGATACGATTTTGCAGGACTTAAAGATAAAACTGGATGATCAAACTCGCCAGGTATTGATTCATTATGCTGCCGGTGATGCCCGTATTGCATTGAATGCGATTGAGTTAGCTTCGCAGTTAGCATCACCAGGTGAAAATGGAATCCGAAATCTCACAATAGAATTAATCGAAGAAGCTTTGCAGAAACGAACGTTAATTTATGATAAAAAGGGCGATTACCATTACGATACGATCTCTGCTTTTATTAAAAGCATCCGGGGAAGTGATCCTGATGCTGCCGTCTATTGGATGGCTCGAATGCTTGACGGCGGCGAAGATCCCAAATTTATTGCAAGACGAATGATCATTTTAGCTTCGGAAGATATTGGTAATGCTCATCCGCAAGCGTTGGTCGTTGCAACCGCGGCGTTCACAGCGGTAGATTATATTGGAATGCCGGAAGCGCAGATTATCCTTTCACAGGCAGCCACTTATCTCGCTTCGGCTCCAAAGAGTAATGCAGCTTATTTAGCGATAAATCAAGCCATGCAGGATGTGAAAGATTCAGCGCCAGAGCCAGTCCCACTTCATTTGAGAAATGCGCCGACTGCCTTGATGAAACAAGAAGGATATGCCAAAGATTACAAATATCCGCATGATTTTCCTGAGCATTTTGTGGAAGAGAATTATTTGCCCGAAGGAAAGAAGGACAAAATTTATTACCAGCCTTCAGAACAGGGTTATGAGAAGACGATTCGGGAACGATTGGAGCGGTTGTGGAAAAAAAGATCTTAGTGATTTGGGAATTGGGTAATGAGGTAATTGGGGTGAGAAGTTAAAAGTTTAAATGCTGGTGAAAGTTGAGGAACTTTGTTTATAGGCATTGGTGAAATTTAGTGTTAGATTGGATGAACAAACCAGGTTTCTTTGAGAAACCTGGTTTGTTGGGCATATTTGATATTCGAGTAAATAACAATGCAAAATCGATTTCCATTAAATAATTTGATCTTAATGTTCATTTTTTTAATTGCATTTCAAGTTGAGGGCAAATGCTTGCCATTATATTTGAATCAAGACCCACCACTGCAACAAAATATTATTTCCGCCCAGGATTCAACAAAAGCAGATTCAATCATCACCAAAATCGATTCTGTGAAAACTCCGAAAACTTCCTCAGTCGGTTTGGATACAATTCTTAAATATGAAGCTTCGATTGTCGATACGAGAGTCGAGGAGAAAAAAATATATCTCATCGGCAGCGCCGATGTGAAATACAAAACCATGCATCTTACTGCTGAAAAAATCACGCTGGATTGGGAGACTAATTTGATCACCGCAGAAGGAATGCCTGATACGGTTTATAAGCCTTCAGATACGCCAGGCGATTCGGTGATGACCGTCGTATGGAAAGGATTGCCCACATTGGCGGATGCAGGAGATGTGATGCGTGGTTCTAAAATGGTTTATAATTATAAAACCGAGAAAGGACGTGTAATCCAGGGGCGAACCGAATTCGAGGGTGGCTATTACCTGGGGGAGAGAATGAAAAGGGTGTCCAAAGAGGTAATTAATATTTCCAATGGATTTTTTACCAGTTGTGACAAAGAGGAAGATCCGCACTATCATTTTCGGAGCAGGCGCATCAAAGTTATTATTGGAGACAAGGTCATTGCTAAGCCCGTAATTCTCTATTTTGGGCATATTCCGGTGGCAGCTTTGCCTTTTGCAGTATTCCCCAATAAAAAGGGACGCGTTTCTGGTCTCATCGTTCCAACTTATGGACAAAGTGCCTCGGAAGGACGATTTATTCGAGGATTGGGCTATTATTGGGCAGCCAGCCAATATTGGGATACCGCAGTCAAAGTCGACTATTTTGATCGGGCTGGTTGGGTGCTTCGAGGCGATCTGAAATACAATGTCCGCTATTTATTAAATGGAACAATTTCTGGTTCTTTCAGCCGGAAAAATTTTGTCAGTGGTAGCAAAGAACGGCGGTGGGATTTGATTGTAAATCACAACCAGACAATAGACCCGACAATGAGATTTGGTATCAGGGGGCAATTTATCAGCGATAAAAATTTCTATAAAGATTTCAGCTCAAATTTTGATACCCGATTAAATCGAAGAATTCGCTCCGATGCAACCTTTTCGAAGAACTGGCCCGAAAAAAGGCTGAGTTTGAGCGGAAATT
>CBFDBN010000125.1:0-9148 GCA_965603055.1 uncultured bacterium
ATAATTTTTTCATCATCAAATAAATTTGTCTCGGATCCAGTTTGAGGATCTATTTTTTTGAAGGTATCATCTTTTCTAACAACATAAGCTTCCCCTCCTGGGGTCCAGCGCACATTTCTTTCACCTTCATATTTTAATAGGTTTCTTCTTTCTGTTCGGAGCTTGTTATATAATTCGATACCCTGAACCTGGCTGAAAACTGACGAAAATGCTCCCAGAACATAGATTATAATAAGAATTGAAATTACTGAAAATCTTGTTCTTTTGTTCATAAATATTTCCCTCCATTAGAATTTAATGACATTGATTTTACAGTTTTTTTATGTATGGATTTGCTTAATAATCTCTTTTAAAAACTGTGAAAATTCCCCGGCAAATTCTTTACGTTTTAACGCAAATTCGACGATCGTCTTGAGATAATCCATCTTGTTACCAATATCGTATCGCTTGCCTTCAATAATATTGCAATAAATGCTTTCTCGCTTCAACATGATTCGCATGGCATCGGTAAGCTGAATTTCATTATTTTTGCCAGGGGGAGTCTGTTCAATGGCTTTAAAAATTTCTGGCGTTAAAATATAGCGACCGGCTATTGCCAGGTTGGAAGGACTTTTTTCAACATCCGGCTTTTCGACTAATTCTGAAACCTCCCGGATGCTATCGCTGATTTTTTTGCCATCGATAATCCCATAACGAGACACTTTTTCCTTCGGCACAATTTCGACACCGATAATGGTCTGTCGATATTGATTGTAGACATCGATCAGTTGCTGGGTCACTGGAATCACTGAATCGATAATCGTGTCGCCTAATAATACCACAAACGGTTCATCCCCGGTATGTAACCGTGCCTGGTAAATAGCATCACCCAATCCATTCAATTCTTTCTGTCGAATATAATGAATGTTTGCCATGTCCCCAATATGTCGAACTTCGTTTAACAGGCTGCTATCATCGTTGTTTCGCAGTTTTGCTTCCAATTCAAAATTGCGGTCAAAGTGATCTTCAATCGCCCGCTTTCCTTTTCCAGAAATAATCAGAATATCATCAATTCCCGAATCGACGGCTTCTTGAACGACATACTGAATTGTTGGGGTATCTATAATTGGAAGCATCTCTTTGGGTTGCGCTTTTGTTACCGGCAAAAATCGTGTGCCTAATCCTGCTGCTGGAATAACTGCTTTTCTTACCATGATAAATAAATTCTCCTTCTATATAATGTAAGGTTTAATCACTCTTGCTTTGATCTTTTTTAATTCAACGACTAACTTCGTTAACACTTCATCGTCTGTATAAATTCCAATAATCGATCCACCTGAACCAGTAAATTTAGCCGATGCGCCACATTGTCGGGCAGTTTGAACCAACTGCATATTACTGTCACTGATATTCATAATCTGGCTTCTTCGGTCAAAATTTTCGTCGATCAAGTCATTCAATTTTTTTCTGTTCTTCTTATGGATTGCTTCTTTTCCTTCTTCAGCGATATCGGCAATCCGCTTGAGTGTCTTTACAACATGCTGGTCTCCTTTATCCCATCGAGTTTTAATATCACTTAATACTTTGCCCGAAACTTTTCCTAATTCAGTTTTATAGGCAATATATAATTTGGGCAACAAATTAGGATCAATCTGCTCATAATAACCGTGTTTCTTTGTTTCGATAATCTCTTTATCAAAATTCATGTAGACACAGCCTTCATAAACCTGAATAACACGATCTTGTAAACCGGCATTAATACCCAACTCATCCACTTCGGCAGAAAGCACAATCGTTGGTAAAATCTCAACCGGGATTTTAACCTTATAGAATTTCATTAACGCCCGCATGGTCGCCGTAATAATTGCGCTCGATCCTGCCAGACCAACCTGGCGGGGTATCGACGAATGATAACGAATGGTGAAATTTTTATTGCTCAATTTGATACTGTTTTCATCGCAATATTCACAAAATTTCTTGATCGCGGCTTTGATCAATCGATCACCCCCATAATAACCAACCAGACTCACCGACTCGACCAGTCCATAAATATTTCGATAGGTATTCCGATCCTGGTGTTGCGGCTCAATATGTAGCTCTGGCGTCTGGTAAAGTGACACATGGGCGCCGAAATTTCTGACGATTATCGATATTGTTTTTCCAAAATAGCCATCAGATGGATTGCCCAATAATCCTGCCCGGGCATAGGCACGTGATTCAATGATCATAATTTTTGATTGCTCCTCCACTTACAAGGCTTAATAATGATCGTTTAATTAATTAGATAAAATTCGAGAAATAGTAAAATTCCAAATTCCAGATTCCAAATAAATTCCAAAATTCAACATTACTACCATTAATCATTAAATATCAATCACTCACGATTCACCAATAATCCACTAACCTACTAACCAATCACTACTAACCAATCTCTTCATAACGAAAAAAACAAACCAACATCAATCCCACAACAGCAAGACAGCTAATTATAGTCAAAGTCCAGTATAATCCAATTGCATCTGCAATCGCGCCAATTGGCGTCATAAATAGCCCGGCGACGCCCCAACCGAGTCCCATCATGATTGAAGACATAAGACTTGCCTGGCTGGGAACGATTTCCTGTCCGAGAATAATATTCACTGACGTAGAAGACGAGAGAAAAAGTCCCATTATCGCCAGGAAAGGTAGTCCCCAGGTCGAAGGTAAATTAATAAATGCCAGGGCGAACGGCAGGACAAAAATAAATGAAAGGATCAATATTTTCCTTGTGCCAATCCGATCATAAAGATGACCGCCGATTAATATGCCCGTTGTTGTGAAAAATAGAAAAATTGCCAGTGCGGTACCGCCAAATACAGCACTTTGCCCCTGCGATGTTAAATAAAGCGGAATAAATCCAGAAAATGTCAACACTATTGTTGCACGGATAACAACGATTAGAAATAGATTCAACAGCAACAAGCCATGAGGCTTGATCGCGGTTAATACATCTGAAGAATGCCTGAATTCTTGACGTAATACCTTATCTGGCAAAAAATATTTATAGGAATAAATAAACAGGAGAATTGCTGGAATAATTGTAAATATGGTGGATTTTAATCCGAACTGGTTGGTTAATGGAACAATGATTAACGTTCCTGCTGAAATTCCCAATGCCCCGGCTGTATTAAAGATCGACATCGAGAATCCTTTACGATTATTTTTCAAACTGCCGACAATCACCGCGCCGGGCGGATGAAACATGGACGTCCCGATACCACTCATCACTAATATAAGGATCAATGTCCAGTATTGATTCACCCAGCCCAGGAAACCCATAAATATTGCCGTTATTAATGGACCGAATAGAATGAAATAATTCCGTTTCAAGCGATCATCGATGAATCCAATAATTGGCTGGGTTAATGAGTTGGATATGGAAAAAATCGACAGTAACAGCCCGGCCAGGGTTAAAGACAGGTTTAATTTTGCGACGATGATAGGCAGCATTGGCGCTAAAAATCCATTATAAAAATCGATTGTAAAATGACCGGTCGTCGTCAGCCAGAGATATTTGTTATTTGAGGTTTGATTGAATATTTGCGTGTCTTCACAAATCGTTTCGGTTATTTCGTCCATTAGCTATCCATCTTGCATTCGAAAACATGACTTCCACATTCAAATACTTATCCGATCAATATAAAATATTAACTTCAATATGTCAATATAAATTTTAAAATTTGTTAATGTATGGCAAAATGCCATTTGTCCAACACTATTTCAGCAGATCCAGGGCAATCAAACAAGTTAACCTGGAAAAATCCACCAATTGTTGAATCTCAATATATTCATTGGCGATATGAGCCGTATCTCCGCCCGGTCCCCAGCCAACGGTAAGCACACCGTGCTGGATCAAATCCTTAGCATACGTTCCGCCTCCCATGCCCATTGGTGTAGCCTTAAAACCAAATTGTTCATCGGTATATTTTTGAATGAGTTTAACCAATTCATTTTCAGGATCAACACTAAATGAGATGCTCTCAGACAGGACTTCGATATTAAACTTGCCGTTCTCGACTTTATCAACGCAATACTGAATCTGTTGAAGGATTTCTTTTCGGGTCATGCCAGGAACGATTCGCAGATCTAAAAAGATGAAACAACTGCCAGGTACGACATTCGGCGCAACACCGCCATGAATCTCACCCAGGTTCAGCGTGGGATGTCCCAACAGTGGGTGTTGTTTGTATTCAAATTTCAGATCTTCGAGCTGCTGCAAAAATTTAGACATCATAAAAATGGCATTAATACCCTGCTCTGGAGTTGAGCCGTGCGCCTGCTTACCAATTGCGGTAATTTTAATTACCAGCCTACCCTTTTCTGCGATGTCAATCTCCTTCATGTCACAACCAATGTCAGGAACAATAGAATGAGTCGGATCGATATGTTTCTCTTCTAAAAGGAAGCCAATCCCATAATCGACGCCATCGGGATCCGCAGCTTCTTCGTCTGAAAGAGCAGCGACCAGCAGTTGCCCGTTAATCTGTTCGTCCAATCCCAAATTCTTAAGCGCTTCGGCAGCTATAATTATTGCTGCCAGTGGACCCTTATTATCATTGGTACCCCTGCCATACAATTTGCCATCTTTTACCACAACTTCGAATGGATCATGATCCCAGCCTTCACCGGCCGGAACGACATCTGTATGGGCTGGCATTAGTAATCGTTTTCCGCTTGAATTTCTCCCAAGCCTCCCAATAATATTCGGTCGTTCTTTCATCCGGGCAAATTCATTAAAAAGAACACCGATTCTGTCAAATTCTCGTTTCACAATTTCAGCCACTCGATATTCCTCACCTCTAAATTTCAGGTAAGGATGTTCAGGAAGTTTTTCAGAAATGACGTTGACAGTCTTTTCTTTCACCATTTCGCTCACTAATTCGATAATACGCTTTTCGATGGCTGTTTTATGATCTTGAAAATATTTTTTGATTTTCGCTTTAGCTTCCATAAAATCTCCCCTATATTTTTAATTCAAAATTGACGTTTAGATGTAACTTTTAACTTATAACTTCCTAGATCCACTTCAATATCACACCGAATAAAATAAGGCAGATAAAGTCAAAAGCATAAATAATCCCGACTACCATAGCTTTTTTGGTAATCCCTTTCATATCATAAACCCAGAATGAAACCAGGAAAAAATGAAAATAACCGAACAAAAAGATGAGCCAGGGGGTATTGGCATTCCACCAGGAATATTCCCAGGTTAATGCACCAACAGCATTCAAAAGTACCTCCACAAATACAGTGAAAACTGAGCCAACAATGGCATAAAATAATCGATTTGGCAATCCCAAAATTTTTAATCGCCTATCTTTGGGAAGCACCTTGGCGAACACGATACCGGCAATGGCAAACATAAAGCAGATTTCAATATTCAACCCGATTAAAATCGTGTAGGCTGATTTACCTGGCGTTCCCCAGACTGGCGCATACCGGGTGAAATGAAAAACCAGTCCGTTCCAGATTTCATTGAACCAATCCATTCCCCAGTAAGCCAATCCCGCGAACACCAGGCTCCAATTCTTTTTCTCAATTTCGACAGCATAGACATAAACAACAAAGGCAAATAAAGGAATAATGTACCATTGAAAAGTACTCCCATCTCGCAGGTATTTCAGAGCTTCCAGTGCAGATTCTGTAGGCATTCGTTATCTACCTCGTTGATTTTTAAAAAGACTTTTGAATTTCAATTGAATAGCTTTTGTAAATCCACTATTGATATTGCTATCGGTAATTTCAAATTTTTGTTTTAGCTCGTGAGGTGCATTTTCAACGACAAAACTGTGCTGCGTCCAATTCAGCAGGTCAATGTCATTATAATCATTCCCAATTCCGATAATATCAGCAGGATTACACTCCAACCTCTGGCACAACCAGGCTGTTGCAGCTCCTTTCGATACGGTTTTGGGAAAAATTTCAATCCAGATTGAATTTCCATCAAGCGGTGAAGTGGAGCGAATCACCTTGAACTGACACAGCTTATTTTTAATATATTCATAAATTGAGACATCCTTTTGAATAATCGCCACAAACTGGCAGGCATTTCCAAATTTTTTTGGATCAGATATCAACGGTTTGGCAAATTTTTGATAATTTTTTATTCGACGAAAAAAATCTGGATTTTCTCTTCCAGTGTGGTGATAGACAAAATTATGATTATCAGGAATCGGTTTTTGAATCATGAAATCAATGTTCATTTTTGTTAAAAAATTGGCAATGATTACAACTTCATCAGAATTGAGTGATTGAGCATGCAATATTTCCTTTGTGTTCCAATTAAGAATCCCTGATCCGGAAGAGAAAATTAAATAATCGATGGGAAAATCGGCAGGAATCACCCGGTTTAAAGAATAAATAGATCGTCCCGTGGCAATAACACGATAAATTTTGTTCTCACCGAGCAATTTCAGAGATCGGAAATCTTTATCGCTGATTTGATGTTGAGGATTGAGAAGCGTGCCATCCAGGTCGGTTACAACCATTTTGAGTTTACTTAATGCCATATTACATCCAAATCGGGAAGGAATACAGAGAGTTTATCACGGAGGGAAAAATAAAATAGAAAATACGAGTTTTGCGTTTAAAAATTTCCAGTTTAACCTCATTCATTTTGAGCAGAAGGAATGAACTTAATTTCATATTTCATTGCGGGTAATTCCACTTTTTTTTTAAACTTCTTCAAAAGATAAACCAGGTTTTTCATCTTCCCTATCTCTTATTAATTTCGCTATTTGAAGATGTTCCAATATTTCAGCCATCTCCATTATCTCTTCATAATTTCCAATTGGGAGAATAACTGCTTCTAATTCATTATTTTTCGAAATTATCGCTCTTCTAAATCACCCTTTTTCAAATTCTCTAATATTTTTCCAAGATTCTTGGCTGTTTTACTGGAAGAAATTATTTCAGAACGTAAGTAAGAAATTATGAGTGTCTCCGTGAATTTTTAATGATATTATACGGATAATATAATTTAAATTTATTAGAAAGTCAACCTAAATTTTTTCCTCTTTAATTTTCTCCTTTCGAGAAATGATGAAAAGTAAGCGAAGCAAAGTGACCGTCACCTGCCAGGTGACGGTCACTTATCACTTTTCCACTTTCGAATCAATAATTTTCTTGCTTTTAATAAATATTTTCATTATCTTTAATAAAGATTCACAGGTTCTATAGCAAAAATGAATACCAAAGGAGTGCCAATGAGTAAAATTTCAATTGGACAGGAAGTTGAAGGATACTGCGGCAAATGTAAGAAAGACACTCTTCATATCATTACTGCGATCGATGATAAAAAAATTACGAAAGTCATGTGTAAGGTATGTATGAGTTACCACAAACATAGAAAACCGACCGATTCATCAGTAGCGTCCCTGGTAAAAGAGACAAAAACTCCGAAAAAGCCTGCCGGGAAAGTGAAAAAACGCACTCGTCGGGACAAGTGGACCAGACTTTTAGAAGGTTTAGATTCTAACGACGCAATCCAATATGAAATGGATAAGGATTATGAGCTGGAAAACGCCATTCATCATAAAATATTTGGCATAGGCGTGGTTAAAAATATAATTGACAGTCGAAAAATGGGTGTGCTCTTTCATGATGGTGAGAAAATTTTAGTGCAGAACCTTCCCCCGCGTTCAGAATAAGCAATCATAACCAAAGTATTTTCAACCATTTTCACTTCTACTCAGTCAAATTCTTAAGTCGAAGGTCATTCTGAATCCCGATCTATCGGGATGAGAAATCTATTGTTCAGCAAATCGTTGTATTTACAGATTTCTCCTAAA
This sequence comes from uncultured bacterium, assembly GCA_965603055.1. Classification (GTDB taxonomy): domain Bacteria; phylum Zhuqueibacterota; class Zhuqueibacteria; order Thermofontimicrobiales; family Thermofontimicrobiaceae; genus CBFDBN01. The sequence continues at coordinate 7,809 of CBFDBN010000125.1, forward strand.
GGAAGATTCTATTTCTGTGATCTAGTAAGTTATTGCTCTTTGGGCAAGAAATTCCCTGTTTAGTTCTAACTTAATTGTCAATTGACAATTAAAATTCTTAAACGCATAGCACCATTGAAACAAACATCACCAAAAAATTATCGACAACAAAATGATCTTAGTTGGTACATAAACGCCTAAATGCCCAAAAAACGAAAAGCAAACCGAAAAATGACAAAAGTTAAAACCCTTGTCCTGCGAACCGCCGGATCAAATTGTGACTATGAAACTGTTCATGCCTTCCAGCATGTTGAAAGTGATGTAAGCCTGGTTCATATCAATCAAATTGTCACTGGTAAAACCAGACTATCTGATTTTCAGATATTAGCTATCCCTGGTGGATTTACGTACGGCGATGATATTTCGGCTGGTAAAATTTTAGCCAATGAGCTCAAATACAAACTCACGGGACAGATAGAAAATTTTATTTCGGAGGGGAAGCTGATTATTGGTATTTGTAACGGATTTCAGGTTCTGGTGAAAGCCGGGTTGCTCCCGGTAATTAATTTATTGAACGGAAACCAACAGGTAACTTTAGCCAACAACGACTCAGGAAAATTTGAGGATCGCTGGATCTATTTGAAACCATCCAGCAAAAAATGTGTCTTTACCAAAGGAATAGAAAAATTAGTTTATTTTCCAGTTGCCCATGCCGAGGGAAAATTCATCCCAAAAGATGATTCGGTATTACAAAAGTTGCAAGCCAATGACCAGGTTGTTTTTCAATACACCAACCCCGGGGGCGATCTCGATGACTATCCCTGGAATCCCAATAGCTCGGTCAAAAATATTGCCGGCATCTGTGATTCCACCGGCAGAATTTTTGGGCTGATGCCCCACCCGGAGCGACATTTCCATCCAACCCATCATCCCCGCTGGACACGAGAAGGATTGAAGGTGGAAGCTGATGGGGTCGCAATTTTCAGGAATGCCGTGAAATATATTCGAGAGAATTTTTAAAGGAAAACAGAATAAGTTGCTTGACATTATAAGAATTTTTGGTTATTTTTTCAGGAAAAAAATAGGAGAATTTATTATGCAATACGGCCATGTCAAAATGTGGGATGCTTCCAAAGGTTTCGGATTTATCGTCACTGAAGATGAGAATGAGCTATTTGTTCACGCCAACGATTTAGATATTACCGTCAAAGGAAAAAAACTGAGAGAAGGACAGAAAGTTGCATTTGATATCCGGCGAGAGTTTAAAGGCGATAAGGCTGTGAATGTTCGATTGGTAAGATAATATCGACCGATCTAAAATCGAATTCAATTCTCTTTTTAGCAGCTAAGAGACTGTTTTA
>CBFDBN010000126.1:0-9122 GCA_965603055.1 uncultured bacterium
GTAAATCACCACTCGATCCTGGAATATATTTGATTGGCTCTAAATCAAGATGTTCAACATATTTAGACCAATGCTTATTTTGAACGGCACTATGGGTTGAGTTATAAAAATTACCTATCGTGAGATCGTAAAAGGTTCTTGAATTTAAAGTATGGGTCCAACTCAGGTTTCCTAAGATTGATTCTGATGTGAAGGTTGGATAGCTTTCGAGATTTTTGCTGAATTCATAAGGAAAATATCTTCTTGATATAACATATTGCCTGAAAAATCCCTGGTTGATATTAAGGGAACGATCATAGGAAATTGATAGCTTCTGATTTGGGTTTAGTTTCCAGCTCATTTTTCCCAGGATATGCCAATCGTTTTCTTGCCGGGGCGCAAAACTTTGTAAACCCGAACGGCTGGGATACAGCTTTGATGTATGGTCAAGATACGTATCAGAAACATTGCCATAGCCGGAGACAAAAAACGTTAACTGACCCGGAATTTTCAATCCAATCGATGGCAATAAATTATTTGAAATGATATCTGGCCCACCAAAATCAAATTCTAAAATCTGGGTGTTGTAATTATCGAGGAGACCCAGTCCGAAATGGTCCGTTTTTATGGCAATACCAGCGCGATATTTCTCACTTCCCTCTTTGGTGACGACATCGATGACACCGGACATTGCCTGACCATATTCGGCGTTAAATCCGCCAGTGATTATTTTCAACTCCTTTATGGCGTCCGAATTAATATAGAGCGTGTTGCCGTATCCGGAGAGTGGATCTTTGATGGAAATACCGTCCACAATGTAAAGGCTCTCGTCAGCCCGTCCACCCCTGATATGAATTTCATTATCCGATTTAACGATTCCAGCCTGTTGGGTGAGAATATCATCAATATTCTCTACAATCCGCTGGCTGATATCATCGGCTGATAGATGTTCCTCAGATGCTGTTAAATCAACTTCCAGCAATGGTTTTTTTCCAATAACGACTACTTCCTGACCAAACGCGAGAACCGATTCTTCCAATTCAAAATTAATATTTAGTGTTTCTCCGGCATTGACCTTTACGCCAGTTTTTAACTGAATCTTGTACCCGATCATAGAAACCTGTAAATCATATTGCCCGGGATTTACATTATAAATGACGTAATTTCCAGTCATGTCAGCTGCGGCACCCAGGTAAGTGCCTTTGATCACAATATTTACTCCTGGCAAAGGTCTTTTTGTCGCTTGATCAGTGACCAAACCTTCAATTTGTCCTCTTATTTGGTTCTGACTAAACAATAATGGACAAAGGATTGATGTGATAATTAATGTTATGATTATTTTTTTCATTGTCCAAACTCTTCGAATAAGATATACCGTAAAATTGCTTCTAAATTATCTCTTCCATCACAAAAATGAAAGGGTAATGAAAAGTAAATGGATTTTCCCTGGCCCACCCGATAGCGAATACCTACGGGAGGAGAGCCTTTATAAGGTACGACCACACTTGTCGTAGAATCAGGTTCCATGCGATAGACCACTTCTGCATTCGGTCCAGGGATTAATGCCGACACTCGATTGCCTATCAATTTATCGGTTTCTAAATCCAGTGTGGAATCCTGTTCGGTATTCGTAAAGGAGGCATAAATCCCGACTCCTGCCAGCAGTCTTCCCCCGGGATTCAATTTATAAACAGAATCGATGCCAGTGAATGTCCATGAAGTATCAGGGACTTCTTCATTAGCATTAGTGATAAAAACCATTCCTCCACTGGAAATGTATTGGGTCAAGCTCAAACCAGCCTGTGATAGACTGGGTCTTCCTAAATGGGCAAACCAAATTACTTTTTTAAAATAATTGAGATTCGCTTTGATGTCGGCAGTTGCATAAGGTAAGCTATTTTGGGGATTAATAGCTGGTACCCTCGATGTTCCAATTTCCCAGACACTATACCCCTGTGGTCCGACAATATTTTTTAACAAATCCTCATAAAAATTTTGCACTTCATGAGTGTTTTGATCCTGTGCAAAATCATTGACCAGCAGAATATCACCGAAAGGTTGCTTGACAATCCATGTATTCGGAGTATCAGAATCTTTAGGATCGGGGAATGAAATTACATCACTTTGAGCCCCGGCAATGTCTTCTGCTTTAACAAAAAAACGATGTTCACCAGCAGTAAGATCAGTTAATGTTATGCTTCGCTCATTTCCAGGTAATTCATTCCATGTTGTCGTATCATCAAGAGCATAAAGAATTTTAGTAATGGTTTCAATGCCATCAGGATCATAAACATCCCACATGAATGTGCGAGTTACAAAAGTGTAGGCGATCACATTTGGCTGCCCGGCTGGCGCCGGTGGATTACTTCTATAACGAAACTCAATTTCTGGCATTGAATTAAATATGGGAAACGTTTGAACAGCCGGCGTTGGATCCTGAAGTCCATCTTTATCCACTGCCCAAACTCGAAATGTAAATTGATCGAAGCTTGTCCGAATGGGCACATAAAAGGTATCATATTCTGCCGTAGTCCACACCGGTTCTGGTTGATAATTCCATTGAATGTAATATCCAGCCACCTGCTCACCTTCAGGATCGATGCCCCACCAATGTAAAACCTGCTTGCTGGCTGTTGTATCCAAGGTGGCAGTATCTGGAGTCGTAAACAGAAATAAATAGGTCTCTGGAGGTTGATTTCCTACTGGATTTGCTTTTTTTTCAGGATGAAATGGGTTGTCAGCACAACGGATAACGAGTGTTATAAACACAAGCAATCCGATAATATAAATTGTAAGTTCTTTTTTCATTTGTGATCGCTCTTCTTTAGCAGATATTTTACGCTCGTTAAGGTTGATTTTTTATTGTCACACCTGATTCTTTTTGGAGGGGACAGAAATCTCATCCCAATTTATTAATATGGATATTCCTGACCACCAACTGGCAATAGGCGTCAAATTAAGTGAAATTTTCTTTAAAAATTTTTAACCGCAGAGAACGCTGAGATCGCAGAAGGAGCGCAGAGTTTTTTTATTAATGAGTGCACTCTAAAGGCAGATTAAAGATTCCATCGCTTACATAAATTTTTAACGCTCTCTTTCTCAGCGATACTCTGCGATCTCAGCGGTTATTTGCTCTTTTAATGCCGCCAATTACCAACTGGCGGACAGGATTCCATTTTTAACCTTAACGATCTTATCTAATTTTTACTTCATCATAATCATTTTCTTTGAAGCAATAAATTCACCGGCTTTGATTCGATAGATATAAACACCGGAGGGTACAACATTGCCGCTATTATCACGACCATTCCAATTGATAATATGATAACCTGGATTGAAATGCTCATCGATCAAGGTACGAACCTGTTGTCCCAGTACATTATAAATGACTAGCTTTACCTGGTGAAATTGAGGAATCTCAAAATAAATCCTGGTTTCCGGATTGAAAGGATTCGGAAAATTTTGTTTTAATTTGTAGGTCAAAGTTATTGGCTCGTAATTGGGATCGACGCCAACAGAAGTGCCGAAATCTCCCGAATTTCTAATTTCAATCTTATAGGTACCAAAGCTATAAGTAAAAATTCCCTGAATCATATTCACCCTGTCACCCGGGCGAAGTGTGTCCCCAAATGCAAAAAGATAGCCATCATCATCGTTCACATAGAAGATATCATTTTCGTAATGATCTCCCGAAACCATGAAGTCACCATCTACGCGGCAGGGACCGCTGCCATCATCAAATGTGACATCGTATCCGTTTACGCTTATCAACGTGGCATCTTTTATTTTGACAAATAAACCCTCATACGATTCATCGTCTGAATTTTCCGCAGATAGCGAAGCCGTGGGCACCTCAATTGGATTTATCACATTCCCTGTGCTTAAGATTTGTAGAGAATCAACCAGGATAACTGTGTTGTTATCCCATTTGCTATGATAATCAGCGTTATAATCGGTTGCCGTTCCCCAAACCTGTACTTCATCACCGACAGATAGCAAGTCATACACTCCAAAGATAAAAATGCCATCCCAGGGTTCTTCCCCGTCCTGAATCGTATAAGCCCTGTAGATAACATTTGTCATTGTATCAGTGGTAACGATACCTTTGACAGTTACGTTACTTCCCTCAAATGGAGTATCTGCGAGCTCCCATGGCGTATATTGGATATCGTATATGGTTAATCCAGCATCTTTAACGATATAACAGTATTGGTTCACAGAAGTATCTGGCGGCATCAAAGAAGCTCTATTTTCTACATCAACGGCTTTTACGAAATAATCTACCCAGGTGCCGTCTGCTTGCTTCGGAATTGTTCCCAGCCAGGTATTACCGGTGGCAGCCGACATCGAGCCAGTTTGATATGAGCCGCCATTAACGGAATAGTAGATTTCAGCAGACGCCACAGTACTATTGGTCTGAATATCTACCGATAGCTCTACATCATCAGATGAGAGAGGAACAGATGGATTTCTTAATACCCGGGACAATTTTGGAGGGGAAGCACCAAATACCAGATCGGTAACATATGAGGGTACCAGTTTATACGTCGTAGAATCCCCATAATCACCGAAGTGATGGTATGCCCAGCCTCTAATCGATTCAAAAATTGTTCCCATAGGCGGAGTATTCCCGGCACTCCACCATTGGTATAAACTATCTGAGTCATGATCGACCCATACGTCACCTGTGCCGTCATTTACAGCCATGATACCATGGTTTGTTGTTGGTGGATTTACGTTGGTTACAACTGCCTCTTTAACGGCGACCATCACATTGCCCCATTGCTCTGCTGTTACCGGCAATCGCAAATCGCCGGTTTTGATTGTATCAGGAACCGGGGTTGGTTGCCCAAAATCCAGTATGTTGATTGGGCTGGTAATCCAGAATTCAGTCATATTACCGGGAGCGGTTATATATTCGTCAATATAACCGGTCATCTCGATAACATCACCTTCGAACAAAGCAGGGTAAGCCGTTGAGTCAGGATTGTAGGACAATATACCACTCCAGGGTCCTCCACCAATTTCGGACAGGATAAATTTTATTCCAGCACCGGCATAGCTTAAGCCAGTTGGCACTGTCACTACACCTTTCACTTTAAAAGTTTCATTGCGTGCATACGATGTATCAGCAATCTGATCGCTCGGTGCAAGCAATAAATCACTATTCCTGACCTGTTGTATTCTTTGAATTCGAGTGTATTCGCCGGCTTCCACAATATCCCAGGCTAATCGCGGCGCAATGCTGAATTCGCCATAACCGTATAGCACAATGCCAGTAAGTGATTTGATTGAATCACCTAAAACTGGCGTGTAATAATACTTCGCTCGTGTATCGATCAGTACCGGTCCAGAGCCATCGTCCACCTTCCAATTGTTATAATTGCCAATGCCTGTTTCGACGATGTCGACATTGTTAACGCGAACTAAACAGCCTTCATAAGCTTCTACTGTATCTGCACCGGCTGTAGTTACATCGATGGGACCAGGTAAAGGATTTCGGGTGCTATGTCGAATGAATTCAGACACGTCTAAAATTTGCGTCTGTCCATAGTATTCATTTACCTTACCAGTGATCGTAATCATATCACCTTCTGCAGCCATGCTATCGTTGTATAACACCTGAATACCACTCCAGGCTCCAGCAGAATCCATCATGAAGAAATAACTCCCAGAGATACCCCCATTATTCGTATTGCTACCACGATGTTCTGCTGTTACAATCCCTTTAATGGTTACGACCTGATCTTTAAGAGGTGAATCCCCTGAAGGATCCGTCGTGTATTGAATAGCTCGAATAGAAGTTACCTGGCTCAAAACCGGGTAAGCCAGAACAAAAGTCAGGATTAATACTAATAGCAATTTTTTCATTTAAAATCTCCCATAATTTAGTTAGTAAATGAATTGAATTAGAATTTTATTTTCTCTCACGCCCTTAAAACTGAAATATGGTTATCATATCACCTCCTTATTTAATCACTAAAAATTTACCCGAATAAATTCTCCCGGTTTCTTCGTCTTTAACCGTGTACAGGTAAAGACCGGTGGCAATCGCCTGATCATTCTTGGAAATTAAATCCCAGGCATGCTCGCCACCAGAAAATTCAGTTTTTTGCGCTTTAGTTTTCTGTTCAAGCAGGGCAACATCACGACCATTGTATGTTTCAGCATTATGTTGAATTTCATCCACCAAATCGCCGGGGAGAGTATAAATGCGAATCGTTGCTCTTGCCGGTAAATTGGCAAACCAGATCAGTCGTTCCCGTTCCCCAAATCCATCCCAGGAGGCACCTGCCTTATAAGGATTGGGATAAACATAAATTTTTCGTTCTGTTTCGTCAGATACTGTTTTGCCCGGAATGGCATAAGTCAAATTTTCGTAAATAGAACTTTCCATGCTGGGCAAATTGTTGGCTGGGTTTCCTTTGTCATAGGAAGTGACCGCAAAGAAATATTTATCTGGCCAACCGCTCAACAGGTGTTCGCTAACAAATCGATAGTGATACTGTTTGTCGTTTATGGTAGTATCATGTCGAATTGCCCTGAAACCGGTATCATAGCCCAAATTATCGACCAGATCAAATTGTGCCAGTAGCGTTGCATCATCTTCACTGCCGATTGTCCGGGGAGAACCGTAGACACGATACCCTTCAAAGTCGACCTCCCGGGTAATCGGATCTTCGAAAAACTCAGCAATATCATCCCAGTAAAGGGTTACCCTGTTGTTTCCAGGAACGACCAATAAATTTGGTGAGGGAGGCGGAGAAGGTAAAATATAGCGATCGATCCTGTCATTATGTTCCAGTATTCCCCGTTGAAAATTTTGATAACTATCTTCATCGATATCAAGATGTCCATCACCATCGCCAAAAACCGGTTCTCCAGCATCCCAGCGACCATTATTATTAAGATCAAATTCCGGTTTATAATCATCTTCGCCGGGATCGAGAATGCCATTAGCATTAATATCTTCATTGGGATCCAATTTTCCATCGCCATCAACATCTTCACCATTATAGGCAGTTTTTGCCCAGTCTGAATTAAGCCTGAGATTTTTTCTCCGTTCTGGAGTGTCTGAATTTCCTTCGCCCCAGAAACCGCAGACAATTGCAAAAACTGCATTGATAGTATCTCCGGGTGCAATATCACCTAATGGTCCCATGGAGAGCAGCAACATCCAACTGGCTTCCACATCCGGCGTGGCACCGGCTGGGGTGGTAGATAATTTTTCATATCGTTCTTCATCAGAGCTGGGCATGAAATAATCAGGAAATTGTGCATCCGATGGACTGGTCCATTTCCATTGATCATGATGTACCTGGTATGTTTCTCTGAGTACTGAAGCACCCAACGCCCGGATGCCCAGGTAGCTTTCTGCATAGCCATTATCACCATCAGCATCGTATTGATATCCCATATCAAAATCGTCATCAAAACCATTTAAATTATCGTACCAAGTAAAACCGCCTCCCGGTTCATAATTACTGGTGTAATTCATATTGGCGACTGATGCATCCACCCATAATCCTACATAAACCTTTTTGATGGGGTATTTAGAAATATTCCTGATGGTGTAATTTAAAATTACGAACGCATCCGCATAAGAATAATTCCAGGCATAAGTCTCCAGATGAACATTGATTCCAAGAGGGATATGGTTGATCAGCCCAATTTCTGTCCCTGGCACAGTTTTATTTCGGTCAGTAAAATTACATAAGAAATCCTGGTGTGATATGGCTTTTGGATCATAAGATGGCGAGGTCACTATTGAGGAACGTACTCTCACGGTATCACCTTCATCAGCCGAGTTGGTGAATTCAAAGCCAGCTTCTCCATATTCAAACACACCATCAACAATAGCTGTTGAGACCAGAGCTTCATCTTCACCGTTCATCCCGCCAATACCACCAATCCAGAGACCAGCATAAGAAAAATGTTCAACTTGCTCTTTTTCAAGCCGGGAATGATATTTATAAAGACATGATGGCTGATCCTTTAACGCAGAATTATACCCCTGTCCGAAAAGGCCGTAATTCGTAACTGTTACTCCAAGGTTACCAATGTCATGAAAGTGACGATAATCATCTACTTGTGGTTTGCTTAGTTTGTGAGGGACAATTAAATCACGATCAGGCGGCAAAGTTTGGCTCGTTATGTTCCCGGCAAAGATGGTGACTAATATGAATAGAATAAAAATTATTTTGTGATATTTCATATTTTAAGGCTTTCTTTTAAGTGATAATTCCAGCCCAGAAAATTGGCGAATTTCTATTTTAAATTGGAGATAATGAACTTTGACATTAAAAGGGTGAATTTGAGTGTCAGTAGCAGTGAACATATAATCAATCTTTGGCATTTATGAAACCTGGCTCAAACTAGTTCTGAGACGCATTGCTTCTGGTAAATTTGAGATTTTAGTGCGATAAAAAATTGATATAAAAAATACTAAATTTAATTGTTTTAGTCAAGCACAAAATGATATTTTTGTAACTTTCAATGTTATTAAATTATTGCAAGATAGGATAAAAACCCATGCTTTGGAAATGTCCATCAAAACCAGCATATTTCATTATAGCTTGTTCTTTCATAATAGCAAAGCTTGTACAATCTATGAATGAAAAATATTGATCATTATACTTTTTAAAAATCCCTAGCGCCTTGCTTTTTATATTATTATCGACATCAAAAATGGTTATAGAGTTTGTAGAGTCAATTTTATTTAAGAATTTCAAAGCCAAATCATGATTCTTGATCGAACAATTTAAATATGTTATTGTCTCAAATGTTATGAATTCTGAAATGAACAAGTTATAATCTTTAAGAATTGATTTTAGATTGTTTTTAACTTCTCGATGGTGTTCATCCTGTTCATCAAACAAGGCAATCCAGAATCCGGTATCCACAAAAACATTCTCTCTCATAAATTTTCCCTGGAATAGATATATTCATCATGATTCACAGCTCCATCTTTTCTTACCGATATAGTACCAACCAAATCATCAAATAAATTTAACGGAGTCGACTCCTTTTGATCTAAAATATCATCAAGAATTGTGATGATGACTTTGGCTTTCTTTTTAAATGGAATTGGCTCTAAAAGCTTGATTTTTCCATTTTCATAAATTCCCCGAACAGCTAGCATG
>CBFDBN010000127.1:0-9008 GCA_965603055.1 uncultured bacterium
AGGAACACCGATGCTCTATCATGGTCAGGAATTTGGGCAGGATACTAAAAAGACGCTCGACAGAAATCCGTTGAAATGGAAATATTTGAATGATCCTGTGCACCAGGGAATTTACAATTACTATCGCCGTTTAATCTGGCTGCGTCAAAATTTGAAGGTCCTGCGCAGTAACAGTTATCAAACGTTACAGAAGCATAATAACCGGACCTTTGTCTATCAACGAGCCGATGAAAATGAGCAGGTTATCGTAGTTGTCAATTTCCATCGAAATAATAACGATGTCCTGAATATTCAATTTCCTCATGTCGGTCCCTGGTATGAATTTATTACAGATGATTCCGTGGAAGTGAATGCATCAAATGTGCTTGAAAATTATGAACTACCTTATGCCAGCTCGAGAATTTTCGTTAACCAGCGAACCTGGGAAGATCTGGACATTCCGGCTGAGCCAACTTCAGTGAGTACGAAAAATACAAATTTAATTCCTGAGCATTTTGATCTAGCTCAAAATTATCCCAATCCATTTAATAATTCAACAACGATAAAATACAGTTTGATTGAACCGGAACCAACTAAAACAGTAGTTAAAATTTTAAATATGCTGGGACAGGAAGTTAAAACATTAGTCAACGAAAAGCAAACAGCAGGAAATTACCAGATCGCCTGGAATGGATTGGACAACTCAAGAAATTCAATTTCCAGCGGTGTTTACCTGTACTCGATTAATTCTGGTAAATTTCATGCAGTAAAAAAACTTGTTTTTATCAAATAAAAATTTATGAATACATAATTACAAACCAGGTTTTCCTGAGTAAACCGGGTTTGTTGGTTTCAAGGTAAAGGATTCAAAATGTGTCGAATGATATTCGCAGTTGGAAATATCAATATCAACAGCTTAATTGAAGATTTCATCACCTTAGCTTCCGATCAAAACGAAAAGCATGAAAAGAATCTCGATAAAGAATTCAAGCATGGTGATGGCTGGGGGATTGCTTATCTTGAGAATAATGAATTTAAAATATTTCGATCAACCAGGGCTGTATATGAAGATCCTCAAATCGAGCAGTTTAAAAATTTAGCGATCAATTTTCTGATATTACATGCCAGAAAAGCATCTAAAGGAAATGTTGGTCTGGAAAATGTCCACCCATTTGAACAGAGACTGAACGGTCATCACTATCTCTTTTTCCATAACGGAACGATTCGGGATGAGTTACTTTTTGATAATCAATTTCAGCGAATTGGAACTACTGACTCAGAACGGTTGTTTTTTTTCTTAATCACCAACAGTAATGGTGAATTAATTAAAACCGATTTAGCAACGAAATTGAAATCCTTAAAAGATTTTACGGCGGCTAATTTCATTTTATCTGATGGAAAAAAAACCTATTTAACAAGCTGGTATTCAGAGAATCCAAAATATTATACTTTGAAAGTATTGGATAAAACAGATGCAGTAATAGTCGCTTCGGAAGTATTACCTCATTATAAAAAGGAAAATTGGGAGCGGCTGGAGAATCATGATATCATTTCGGTCAGGACATCGAGGCTGAATTTAAAAAAGATCAATTAATTTTCAATCCTAAGTTGTCATATAAAGAAATTATCATTTCTTAACTATCGTTATCTTAAAATGAACATAAACCTATTAATTGTTAGCAGTGCAATTATCTACATTCTCGACATTTTTTTCTTGCTCTGGCTCAGTGGAAAATTTGTCGGAATCCAGCCGTTGCCTAAAAAGGACATTGGAGTTTTGGGACTGGCGATCATCCTTTTATCATGGTTGATTGGAACCGCGTTCGCTCATGTCCCTTTAATCATTAAACCATTTATAATTTTGCTGGCTTTTGTGCTAATTATTTATTTTTTCATTTTAATTTTAGATACGCACGTTTTAAAAGCAACCGCAGCCGGCTTGTTTTTTCTGCTTTGCCAGGTTGTTTTGATCATTGTGGTGCTGAGAGAATTTTGGACAAGAGATTTTATTAACCTGGTGAGATACATTTTTTTTAATTCGTATTAAGACCAAACAACCAAGAAGTATTAGCAAGATTTTCAATGTATCCCTTTGACAGCAGGGCGAACATTTACTACTGTGTCTCCCAATGAATCAAGCCTTTTGATAAAAGCGAAATACTATAATTTATTTCAAAATTGTCCGCTCAGGAATCGTTCCATCCTGAAAATGCTTCTCCAACCAGCCAGATACTACATTGTTTCGACAGTCAAAATGTTGTGAATACGGCTTAATATCAAGCAGCGGCGTTCCATCGAGCATATCGACTTCAGTAAAATAAACGTGATTATCTTCGATGCGCTTTATTTTTACTATCGAAAGCCCCAAATGATTAGGGCGATGGGGACTGCGGATGGCAAAAATACCGTGCGTTTCATCCTCCAAAAATGGTTTTCCTTCCAGATGTTCTTTAGTAGATAAATGAAAATGATAGATTAAAATCGCATGACTAAATCCATCAAGATCCTTTAAACCGGCTGAATATTGTCCATCCAGCTCGATCCAGCCCTCCACTTCAGATTTGAAAATTCCCTGGATGGGAATATCCTTTGGCTCATTGTAAGGCGTATGAATAATACCGATGGGTTTGATCTCGATTGGAGTAAGTTTTTGAGTGCTAGTCATAGTATTCAAAGAGAATTGGCTTGATTTGGAATCATTGATAAAATTAATGACAGCTATGATAACAATTGCTTTTATCATCAAAATTTCTTATGTTTTACTATCCAAAGGTAGGTAAGTTCAGTAAAAAATAACAAGGCAATTCATGAGCGAAACTCAGCAAGACACCAGAAAACATAAATTTCTAAGAGAAGAGTACATCTCCCGTATCAATCAGGTAATCGACTATATCGAAAGAAATATTGACAAATATCTATCTCTCGAAGAGCTCGCCAAAGTAGCTAATTTTTCACCATTTCATTTTCATCGCATATTCGGGGCAATGATGGGGGAGACGTTAAATCACTTTATCCAGCGAATTCGCATTGAAAAGGCTGCGGTTAAGCTTATCAATCAGCCCAAGAAATCAATCACTGAAATCGTTTTTGATTGTGGCTTCTCAGGATCAGCGACATTTGCCAGGGCGTTCAAAGCCAACTTCGGCATGTCCGCCAGCCAATGGCGGGATGGTGGGTATCTTGATGAAAGCAAGATTAGCAAAACAGAAAGCAATGACGATCAACAACCTGGCAAGCTGGGAAAAGCTTTTGAAATTTTTTCCTCGTATATTGGTGGCGTCAATTTTAACCAAATATGGAGGATCAAAATGAAAACCAAATCGCAAATCGAAGCCAAAGTCGAGGTCAAAGACATGCCTGAAATTCATGTGGCATACATTCGGCATATCGGTCAGTACAAGGGAGATTCAGAGCTTTATGGCAGACTTATCGACAAATTGATGAAATGGGCTGGTCCCCGGGGACTGCTCCGCTTTCCCGAAACCCGGGTATTGACACTTTACTATGATGACCTGAATATTACCGACGAAAGCAAATTGCGGATGGATGTCTGTATCACGGTGCCACCAGATACACCTGTAGAAGGAGAAATCGGAAAAACAACGATTCGAGCGGGCAAATACGCCATCGCCCATTTTGAAATCGGATTAAATGAATACGAAGATGCCTGGAATGCTGTCTTTGGCGGCTGGCTGCCCGAAAGCGGCTATCAACCCGATGATGGTCCGTGCTATGAACTCTACCACAACAATCCTGAAGAACACCCCGAGCATAAGCACATTATCGATATTTGCGTGCCTGTCAAACCATTGTAATTATTGACTGATTCCATCTGCCAAGGGAGGATGGAATCAGTATGTTCTTAATTGAATAATTTTATAATATGCACGGGCATAAATTGAACTTAAATGTCATTCCTGACGAAGCGAAGCGGAGTTCAGGAATCTCCTCTGGTCGAATTAGGGGATTCCTGCATTCGCAGGAATGACATCTACTAAAAATGTTCATTCTATAATCCTTTTAAGTATAATAGGGAATCCCATGGGATTTTTTTTATCACAAAATCACTTGTTTTTGCCCTCAGATGATTTGCCATTACTGTTAGAATTTAATAATTGCTCATCAATGACCTGCTTGATGGTATTTTCAGGAAGCGCACCAACCGCCATTTGCGGCTGCCCTTCTTTGGGAATAAAAAGCAGCGAAGGAATGCTCTGGATACCAAATGCTGCGGCTAACTCCTGTTCCGCGTCGGTGTCAATTTTATAAAAATTTACCTTTCCATCATATTCTTTGGCAAGCTCTTCCATAATCGGGGCAACCATTTTACAGGGACCACACCAGTCTGCATAAAAATCAATCATACACGGTAGATCACCTTCAAATTTCCATTCTTTGTTTTGCTCATAATTAAACACTTTTTCCAAAAATGTCTGTTTTGTTAGATGTTCTGGCATTGTTTAATCCTTCATAATTTTATGTAAATTCAATTAATTAAGTTTTATTTTATTAGATGCTAAACGTTAAATATAGTTTCATTTTTTTGCAAATTAAAATTATACATTCTCTCATTTCCTGAATTATTACGACATCAACCAATTTCCTTTCAATCTTTTTTGATCAACAGCATCTTCGTCATCAAATTAGTTATCATTCATCGGTCAAATATTCAATACTGTTGGGAACAGCAACAATCAAACGATACCTATGCATATTCTCTTTCTGTCTGCTTTCTTCACAGCCAAATGAAAAAACTGGATAGCTTTCATTAAAACACTCCACCGCACAACTGGCACAGTCAACAAAAAGTGGTGACAATTTGTATATTGGCTGTTTCCCAGTTTTTAAATACCACTTTTTAAAAATTAATGGCGCCTGCTCTGGCTGAATGAGACCGATGTAAATATCGGCGTCTTCACCATTGACAATAATTGACTTTATTTTCTTGTTAATCGGATTTAAACTTATCTAAATTCGGTCTTTAACAATCTCACAATTTTCCAATAAAAAAAACATTCCTCAAAATTATCAAATCCCCATTGTGATAATCGTTTTTTCCAGTCAACTTTAACATAGTCAATCGCCAGAGGGCATTCAAATTTTGTAAATGCTTTTTTAAAAATCAGGGGCTTTTTTGCCAGATCAAATTCATTATAATCTAAAATAAAGAGTTTTCCTCCTGGTTTCAAAGCGTGCTTCACATTGTCGATGATAGCTTCTTTTTTTTTACCAGGGAACCCATGGAAAACAAAAGCGATGAATGCTTTATCGAATTCATCTTTAAACGGCAGCGGTTCATCAATACGAAGGTTTTTCACTTCAACATTAGGGTAATTGCGACATTTCTTTTCAAATTGGGCGATCATCTCTTCGCCAATGTCCAATCCCACAATACTTCCTTCAGCCGAAAGATATTTTGCCATCAAGCAACTGTTGCGTCCGGTACCGCAGCCCAGATCGAGAATGCGGTCACCAGGTTGAATGTTCATTCTCGCAATCGCCCGCCTGATGAAGAACGCATAGCTGCCCAGGGATAACATATTCAACAAGCTATCATAATGCCTGGCTTCAAAACCGGTTACCTCTACTTTTGATTCGTTCATTCAAAATCCTTTTTAATTTTGTAATCAGTTATGTAGAAACCATTTCCTATAAATTCTTTTCCAGATCGTTTTTACTGCATCCAGGCTTATTTATCGGATAGTATTTTACTTCATGTTATTTAAGAATTCACGATTAGTAACCTTTTGTTAAATAAATAATTATGATGAAAAAAAATACCTTATTGCGATGAATTTCATAAGATGAAGACCACGAATCCCGAAACTCAAATCCCGATTCTCATTTTTTTATTATTAGATGCACGAACATTAAAAAAGATTTATCTTTAGGGAGTGAGATAAAATAAGTTACCCGTTTCTATTCTGTAAGTTATTATTTTTAAATGGTCACTTAATTTCAAAAGTCCAAGTTATTATATCTCACCCCCTTAATTTACAACCGCATCATCAACAGAATGGGTTGGTAATGTAATTCTCTTTAGCTGGTTCCTCCGGTATAAATCGACCACGTCGTTTACGGTTAGTTTATCTTCCGGTATTTGATAAATATCAATAAAATTCTCCTTCAGCATGTAAAACGAAATTTCGCCAATTTGAGTGGTGAATAACATATCCAGCCCATAATTAACAATTACTTTAACAACATTAAGCCCAATGTGCTTCGATTTGTCAAGAAACTCATTCAGATAAAAATCTTCAATATCGATCTTCTCATCGGCTAATTTGAGAATAGTAAAATACGGCGCCCTGCCAAAATGCCCGTGAATCCTGGATTCCAGTCCATTAATTTCTTCCACCGGAATAATGGCGCTAACCTGCTTTTGTACTGATGGCTCGATATGAATAAATACCGATTCAATATGATCGAACGAAGCCATTATTTTTTGTTCCACTTCATCAGCCAACTCATGGGCTTTAAAAATTGTCAATGAAGGATTGGTGGTGAATTTAAGCTCAACCATTCGAAAGGGACCAGCCTCTCTTATTTTTACATCGTATACCTCTTTTAGACCATAAATATCCCGGGTTATTTCTTCGATCTGCTGTTGAAGCTCGCTGTCCAGGTTGGCATCCATCAGGATTAATAATGAACGCCACAAATTTTCGATGCCTAATTTTAGAATTAACAATGAAATTAAAATAATAATTGCGCCCTCGATATAGGGTATTTTCATATAAGCCAGCAAAATACCGGCAAGGACAACAATTGAAGATATGATGTCCAAAAACGATTCTTTGGCATTGGCGATTAACGATTGCGAATGGATTTCCTCGCCTACTGCCTTTTCTTTTTTGGCAATGAAAAATGCCACGACTATCGAAAGTAATGTGACTGCGACGGGAAGGTAAGGAAATTTTTGAATTTGAACCATAGCAAATAGTTTATGATAACCATCAATCAATAGCTCAACACCAGCCCAGGCGATAAATCCACCAACGATCAGTGTGCCTAATGTCTCCGCTTTATACAATCCATAAGGAAATCGCTCGCTTTTTTTACGAGAAGCTAGCCACAAACCAAATGCTGAGGTGAAAATTGCAATTGTATCAGCACCGCTATGAAGGGCATCGGCGACCAGCAACCGGGAGTTGAAAACATAACCGACAACTCCCTTTAATATCGCTAATAATAAGGTTATGATAGTAGCAATAAAAGCAAGTCGCTTGCCTTTTCGTAGTTTTAGCTGGGGATCATTATGGATTTTAGATTCATTAATCTGCAGAAGAATTTCCTCCAAATTCATTATACTTTATTTTATCGCATCCACCGGGCAAGCGGGCATGCAGGCACGGCACGCATTGCAGCGATATTCATTAATGATCGCTTTTTTATTGACAACTGTTATGGCGTCTACCGGGCATGCCTCCAAACAATTCCCACAACCAGTACAAAGATCAGCTTCTATTTTGGGAATAAGATTAGCTGAAGCTTGCCCTGGTGAGTCTGAAAAACCGGGTGAAACGAACTGTCGGGTCATGGATGAGCCACAGTTGGGGCAGGCGGTCTGAAAACACGGCGTTCCCATCTGATGGGGGACAATTCTACCACATTGAGGACAGATACAATTTTCAGGCATTCGAGCATGCCTTCCCTGGGGCGTAAGCATTCTTCCTCTTCCTTTGCCCATACCTCCTCGGCGATGTTTTCCTCTTCCTCCGGCTCTTCCAAATCCAAATGGCATATTTATTTCCTCTCGTTCTAATGAAATGATTTTTAATAAAATATTTGTTTCTACTTAACTTGAATGATTCTCAAACCGCTGAGTCGCAGAGACGCAAAATTTAAATCGATAAACTGAGTATTATATGACTGCTCATTTTTCTATTTTCCCTTGATTTGCCACTACCCCCACCGCACGCTTAACTGCTGCTTCATCCCCAAGATAGTAATGCTTTATGGGATGCAAATTTTCATCGAGTTCATAAACCAATGGAATTCCAGTGGGTATGTTGAGTTTGACGATGGCTTCATCTGCCATATTATCCAGGTATTTCACCAAAGCCCTGAGGCTATTTCCGTGCGCTGCAATCAGCACCTTTTTGCCACTTTTGATCGTTGGCGCAATGGTTTCGTGCCAATAGGGCAAAAATCGATTTATCGTATCTTTCAGGCATTCGCCAGGTGGAATTTCATCTTCGGAAAGATTTTTATATTTTATCTCATTACCTGGATACCTTTCATCATCTTTTTTTAACAATGGAGGACGAATATCGTAACTTCTTCGCCAAAGGAACACCTGCTCTTCGCCATACTGGTTGGCGGTTTCGGCTTTGTTTAGTCCCTGCAATGCGCCGTAATGCCGTTCATTCAAGCGCCAATTTCGGTAAACAGGAATCCACATTAAATCCATTTTATCGAGAACAATCCACAACGTCCGAATTGCCCGTTTGAGCACTGAAGTGAATGCAACGTCGAATGCAAATCCTTCTTTGATCAAAGCTCTCGCTGCGTTCTGCGCTTCCTCGATGCCATTTTTTGAAAGATCGACATCTGTCCAGCCTGTAAATCGATTTTCCTTGTTCCAGATACTCTCACCGTGCCGTAGCAGAACCAATTTGGTTGTATTTCGGCTTGTGTAGTTTGGTTTTGTTTTCATTAGTTTGTGCTCCTCAGGAAACTATCGAATTTGACGTATTTGCCGACTAAATCCTAACTTACAAATCCTCAGCCATCAAATTGATTTTTATTTAATATTTTGAAAACCTTGTGCCTTTGTGCATTCGTGGCGAAAGAATATCTCAGGTTAAAAATTTTTGAGGTTTTAGCTTAAATTTCTTTTTTAAACAAAAATATCCTTCCTCGTTTATCTGAATACGTAAATCCTTTTTCCTTAACTTCTTTAATTAATTTTTCCTTCGATCCTCTGCTTTTTTGAAAAACGAGGGTAGCGCCAAGTTTACAAATGCGATATAATTCAGTCAAAAGATTGTCTAAGCCACCTTGAATATAGGGAAGCCCAAACATGA
>CBFDBN010000128.1:0-8964 GCA_965603055.1 uncultured bacterium
TTCAATCCTTCTTCAAAACTCCTTCCAACTGATCGAGAAAATCTTGTTCCCCACTTAAATTATTAAAACCATGTTCCTCATCAAGCGTGATTGCTTTTTTTAATAATTGATAACCATTGGTAAAGTCATTTTGTTTCAATTTGATTAATCCCATATTATAAAGGACCAACGACAGGGTTTCAAAATTGCCGGCGGTTTCATAAAGATCTGCGGCTTGCTGGTAGTAATCAATTGCGGGAATCAAATTATCCTGGTTATTATAAATATCTCCCATCCGATCGTAAATTTGCGCCTTTAGAAATCGAGAATTGTTATCCCCAATCTTTTCAATCGCCTTTTCATATAAAGAAATCGCCGGCTCAGTCTTTTTTTGTTTTTGATAGACCGAAGCCTGGTGAAGCATGGTTTGTACCGATCCATCCTTATCATCCAGCAGGTCAAACGTTTCATAACTTTTTTGATAATAATACAATGCACTATCCAGCTCACCGGAATCTTGAAAGACCTGTCCCAGGTAATCATAAACGCTGGCAAGCTGTGGCTCATGATGAATTTTTAAGTTCAATGCCAGGCTTTGTTTAAAATTAT
Organism: uncultured bacterium; assembly: GCA_965603055.1. Taxonomy (GTDB): domain Bacteria; phylum Zhuqueibacterota; class Zhuqueibacteria; order Thermofontimicrobiales; family Thermofontimicrobiaceae; genus CBFDBN01. The sequence continues at coordinate 589 of CBFDBN010000128.1, forward strand.
CTTTGGCAAGCTGGAAATCTTTGTTTCCCAGGTAGGCATTACCTAAAAACATCAATGAGTTTGCCATGCCCACCTCATCCTGCATTTTTTCACGAAGCTGCCGGGCTTTCTGGTAATAACTGATCGCTTTATTTCGTTGAAAGATTAATTGATAGATGTGTCCCAGGTTCTCATAAGTTATCGCCAGGCTGAGTGAATCTTTCGATCCTTCCATTGCCTGAACCGAGGATTGAAAAATATCCAACGCCTTTTTCCACTGCCCATTCAGTAAAAAGATATTGCCCAGGTTGTGTGAAATCTGTATAAAATCTTTATTATCGGGATGTTCATTCCAATCCGAATTTGCCCTTGTAAAATATACAATGGCACTGTCAATCTTTCCATTGAGCTGAAACGCCACGCCCATATTATTATTGCTACAGATTGAATCCCGCCGGGAATCGGTTTGTGAGAGACAATTTTTCCAATAAAAAATTGAGCTATCCCAATCCGCCCGAGCCAATGATGAATCATGTTCAATCGTTGTTCCATGATAAAAATAACTCTCTGCCAGGTAAAAGTAAGCTGGAAATGAATGCAAATTTTTCAAATGCTCAACGGCGTCGGAATATTTTTTCTGCTGAATTAAAAAATAGCCCTTGATAAAATCAGTTAAATTGGAAAGATTTTTAAGGGAAACGGCTGGTAAAGAAAATTGCAATAGTTGACAGGTTTTTCCTGATAAAAATTTATCATCGGAGTAAACCGGGTTTTGAATATCATTTTGTTTCAGAATTAACAAATGGGGGTGATAAACAAGGTTTTGTTTTCCGTCTTTATCAATTTTTCCTGAAATGATGAGATGAGCGTGATACAATTTGCCGAATTGTTGCAGAGTGCTGTCCGTCCAATCAGATTGGTCAATCGAATCAATCGCAGAAGATACAAACTCAATTTTTGAGATTAGGGGAGAGACAGGTATTTTTTTTAAGCTATCGAACAGGCTTTGTTCAAATATCAATTGAGCCGAATCTGACTCTGAATGACGCAATGGTGCGAAAATGATTCGAAAAATATTTTTTAATGTTTTTTGATGCTGAAAAAAAACACCAATTTCTTGAACAATTTCATTAAGTCTATCGGAAAAATCTTCTCGATCGAGATCAACTTCTTCAAATTTGATCTGGTCGAGATTATCAAAAATTAAAGCTTCAATTTTCAGTGTATCTATGCTTCTGCTGCCTGCAAATTTACATAAAATCAGTCCCTGGAATTTTTGTTGTTTTAAAGCATTTAACTTTGTTAAATCAATTGTAAAAGATTCGAAAGCAATTGAATCGTCTGCCTCAATAGAAACTACTTTAATAGGTGAATTTTGCTGGAGCACCTGGATGAATTGATTCGATAAAGAATCCGCATGATCCTGGCTTGGCGCTTGAAAAACCAGTCCCACCTTTAAAGAATCAAAACCATAACCAGTGTTTGTAAAAAATGGCAAAAGGTGAATGATAATGATGAATAAAAATATGATAAACAGCCTGGCTGAACAATTCATCGATGTCGCCCTTTCAATGGAATAACCGGGTTAATTTTTTTGAGATAATTGTAGGGAAATTATGACAATTATGTTTAAAAGTCAAGGCAAATTTTATTCGTTCAGGAATCTTAATATTTTGGGGGGAAATCAGTAGAAAAACGAAGACTTCCCACTGCATTATTTTTGCAGCGAGAAGTCTTCGCTGGGAGGGAGGTCTCAAATTGCTTTCGTCGAACTTGATTTTTTCTTCTTTATAATGATTTCCCGGGACTTTTTATCGTTCTTAAATTCAGGAACGAAGATATCAAGGGATTTCTCTGGCGTTCTTTTTAATCTTAATTGTTGAATTTTTCTATCCGGAGAAATGAACAGGTTGTGATGACCCTCATGTTCCGCAAGGGTGACATTGATAGTCTGTTTTCTACTTTTCCTTACAATTTCAATTTTAATTTCATCATCCTCTTCAAGATCAAAGATAATTTCCTGAACGTCCTCGGGATCAGCAATCTCTTCATCATCGATTCTGATGATTACGTCTCCTGATTTTAGACCTGCCGCTTCCGCCGGGCTGTCTTCTTCAACTTTTAAGATCAAAGCGCCCTCATCCTCTTTGACACTGAAATATGAGGCTAAATCCTTGTTGAGCTCGTGCAGTTGGACACCCAGGTAGGCACCGCCGCCGCCATACCATTTGAATACATTTTTGCCGGGACTCATTGAAAAAGCATAACTCTGACTGCTTTGGTGCTTGCCAATTTTGACAGTGATCGTTTTTTGTTTTCCATCTCGAATGACATAGATCTTTGCTTTTTGCCCCGGTTCGATCTTTCGGATTATGCGGGTCAACGTACTGGCTCGCCTGATTTTTACATCGTTTACCTGCTGAATCACATCATCTTCCATCAGCCCATCGTTGTCAGCCGGGCTATCTTCCTCGATGCTGATAATGACCACTCCGAACTCGGCTTTTAATTCTTTTTTCAGATGACGGTTTAGTTCCTCAATCGAAACGCCTAAATAGCCTTTCTTTTTCGATTTTTTTTCAGCAGAAAGTAATCCTTCAGGTGAAAAGATGAATGTTAGCAGCAATGAAAGAATTAAAAAGGAACTCATTTTGATCACACTTCTTTTCATAATTAAATACCTCCGAAATATTGGTTTCTTCTTATACTGATTACAGGTTATTTTGTAGCATTAATATTTTAAAAATGATCCTCCCACAGATTAAATAAGTCCCGCAGATGTTTTTTTTTAATTTTTTATCTGCTGGGAAAATTAACGAATCTTGACATAAATGGTGTTGTTACATTTTAATCCGCAATAAGTTTAAAATCGATTTATTACTGCCTCGAAAATCGTCAGCTAAACTTTAAGACTGGCTCGAATTGAAAAAAGTTTTAAATTGAAAAATAATTTTGTGAAGATTATTGACAAATTCCGTCATGATCTATTAATTTGAAATTGCATTTTTGATAAAATTTTATTATATTTACGTCTTAAATAAAAAACTTGAAATTCAGCAAAGGAATTTTATATGCTTAATGTAATTGTGGGTATCATCGGTTCAATCTTAATTATTCTTGGCTTTATAGGATGTATCATCCCGGCGCTTCCCGGTCCCCCATTGAGTTTCATTGCCCTGCTGATATTAGCGATTGTCCAGGGATTTGCAGATCCCCTGACTTCCAAGCTTGTTTCCATCATGCTAATGGTAACGATAGTTGTCACTGCTCTCGATTATGTAATCCCGGCTGCCGGCGCAAAAAAGTACGGCTCAACGAAATGGGGGATTTTGGGAGCAATTGTGGGAATGATTGTCGGCATCATTTATTTTCCACCGTTGGGAATGATCATCGGGGCATTCCTCGGCGCTGTTGCTGTGGAAATGTTGGTCGGAAAATCTACCCGGGATGCGATGAAAGCCGGCTGGGGCGTGTTTATGGGGACGATGTTAGGTACAATTTTGAAGCTGATCGCGTCAGGTGTGATGACTTTTTATTTTATCAGGGCATTAATTTGAATTTAAACATAAGGTAACTATTCAAATGGCTAAATTTAACCGCAGACTTCGCTGAGAACGCAGAGGTCTTTTGAATATCTCTATAGAATCATTAAAAATTTAAACATTCAAAACGCTAAGGTAAAATAATAACAAGTGGTTCAAGAATTATTCTTTCTCAGCGTCCTCTGCGTTCTCTGCGGTGAATAATTACAACAGAATCATTGCTGCTCACGAGTAAAATTTAATAGCCCGCCAGCAATGATAATCTCCCTGGCACGATCTGATAAATTGTATGTCACCGGAATGTTTACATTTTTTGTCAAATTTTCAATAACAAGTGGTTTATCCGCTTTCAAACAACCAATGACATCCCTTATTTGGAGTTGATCGCCCGTTCCCAATTTTTCGTAATCGGCTGGATTCTCGAAAGTAAGTGGCAGTATTCCAAAATTGATGAGATTCGCCTTATGAATTCTGGCAAAGGATTTTGCCAGCACCCATTTTACTCCCAAATACATCGGCGCTAATGCTGCATGTTCTCGACTGGAACCCTGTCCATAGTTTTCTCCGCCGACAATAAATCCACCATCTTTTTCAATTGCTCGACTGGCAAAACTTTCATCCACAACTTCAAATACGTGTTTTGAAATCTCTGGAATATTGGACCGCAATGGAAGAATTTTTGCGCCGGCTGGCATAATATGATCAGTCGTGATGTTATCTTCCACTTTAAGCAACAATTCACCCTCCAGTGTATCTGGCAAAGGTTTGTTGATGGGAAGCGGTTTAATATTGGGACCGCGAATGATTTCAACGCTGTCAGGATTATCTGATGGCGGCAAGACCATCCGATCATCGATTAGAAATTTCTCTGGCATTGCCACAGTTATTGGCTTGTCTAAATTTTTCGGATCAGTCATGACACCTTTCAAAGCTGCTGCCACACACACCTCAGGGCTGGCTAAATAGACACTGGCGCTTTTGGTCCCGCTTCTGCCCAGAAAATTTCGATTAAAAGAACGAACCGATATTGAATTGCTCGGCGGCGCCTGTCCCATGCCAATGCAGGGACCGCAGGTCGATTCCAAAATTCTGGCGCCAGCGCTGATCATATCGGCTAATGCGCCATTGCGAGAGATCATTTCCAGCACCTGGCGTGACCCGGGAGAAATAACCAGGCTGACCTGTGGGTGAATTTGTTTCCCTTTCAGTGCACCCGCCACGGTCATCATGTCGACATAAGACGAATTGGTACATGAACCAATAGCAACTTGATTGACTTTTGTTCCGGCAATCTCTTTCACTTTTACCACTTTGTCAGGGCTATGCGGCTGGGCAATCAACGGCTCTAATTTTGATAAATCGATTTCGATCACTTCATCATAACTTGCACCAGGATCGGGACCGAATTCTTGCCAGACATTTTCCCTGCCCTGGCTTTTGAGAAAATCACGAGTGTTTTCATCACTGGGAAAAATTGAAGTCGTAGCGCCCAACTCTGCTCCCATATTCGTTATGGTTGCCCGCTGGGGAACAGTCAGGCATATCACGCCCTCTCCGCCATATTCAACAATTTTACCGACGCCGCCTTTCACCGACATAATGCGAAGCACTTCCAAAATCACATCTTTTGCCGAGACCCAGGGCTGGAGAGAGCCAGATAATTTTACCAGTACAACTTTTGGTGTCGGCAGGTAAAATGGCCCGCCTCCCATGGCAACAGCCACATCCAGTCCGCCGGCGCCCATTGCGATCATTCCAATTCCACCACCAGTCGGCGTATGGCTGTCTGATCCCAATAATGTCTTGCCGGGAATGCCAAATCTTTCGAGGTGGACCTGATGGCAGATTCCATTCCCTGGTCGTGAAAAATGAATGCCATATTTTGCTGCAATCGATTGCAAGAATTGATGATCATCCGCATTTTCAAAACCAGACTGAAGCGTATTATGATCAATATAGCTAACCGAAAGCTCTGTTTTTACCCGCGGAATACCCAATGCCTCAAATTGCAGATATGCCATTGTGCCTGTTGCATCCTGGGTTAATGTTTGGTCAATTTTAATCGCGATTTCTTCACCAGTTTTTAATTCGCCTTTTACGAGATGCGCTTCCAAAATTTTTTGGACTAAGTTTTTTGCCATTTATTTTCCTCCATAAATTGTAGTTAATGTTGGACAAGATGGCATCTTGTCTTACATTTTTTAATCAATATTAAGGTCTCGTGGTAAAATATCTCTACATATTTTTCGTATCTTTTTCATTGTAACCAATGCAGCTTTCGCTTCCTCAAGAGTTGTCTCTTCACCAGGATAACGAAACTGAACGGAATACGGATTTAAAAATTCAAACAATTCACGGTGCAATTCTAAAGATGATTGAAATGGACTTGAAAGATCTAACAATAATAGGAGATCGTGCGTTTTGGGAAAGGGTGTTTTATGAAAAATTAAAAATGCTTTCAGATATTTTTCGGCACACTGCTGGCAATGGAAGCACACGAGATCAGGCAAAGGCTTCTTTCGGCGCCGTGAAAGATGGATTGCTCCTTCATAATCAGCTTCCGCTTTTTTTATCCATTCACGGACTTCACCAAGTTTACTCATAAAGTACAATTCCTTTTTCTAAGATTTCATTCAAAAAGGGATCAACTCTTTTTTGGGACGCTTGTATTTCTGCTGGAGTTCTGACAATAATATCCACAGGGAAAGGTCGAGGATGGATTAGTCGGGAAACTGCTCGTTGTCTTTCAGCGCCTTTTAATTTTGTATCGAGGATGATTAATAAATCCACATCGCTATCAAAGGTGACATTCCCATACGCGTAAGAACCAAATAATATTACCTTTTGAGGGGATAATGATTTTATTATTTTTTTAGTAATATTTCTAATTGAAAATGGAATTTCTTGAAGTTGTGATTTTTGAGTTTTCATGGCAATTTTCTAATTTTTTAAGACTTCAATAGGATTTTCTGATTCACAAAAAAAATAATGATTTTTTATCATAAAGGCAAATATATTTTATTAAGTCGGTACTATTTTAATTAAGAAATTTCTATCCCAAATATCTCATTAACACGATTATCCACTTTTTGCTCCATTCGTTCAATTTCTTCAAGCTTATTCTTCAACTTAAAATCGTGTAGCGTCATCGAAATCTGCGCCAGTTTTTGGTGAATTTCACTTTCAGCATTAAATTTGGGAATTCCCAGATGCTTCATCACTGATGGCGTACCAAATCCTCGACCAGCAGAAGAATAGGACTTGATGAAATCTCTCACCGGTGTGGAGTTCATAATTGCACAAAGGTAGTGAGCTTCGTTCTCATTGTCTGTTGCATACATAGAGGTCGTATCTGTTGGAATGATTGTTTTATATCCAAAAGGTGTCTTATGTTGAGAAATTACAGCTGCAAAAATGTCAGTTGCCATTCGCTTCCAAACGACCTTAAATCGAGCGAAAGTGTAATCAGCTATATTATATTGGCTATAGAACGGATTATCGCTATCAGCATGATATTTTTTATATGCTGCCCGATTTAAAAGTCTTTGCTTAAATTTCACCAAATAGCCAAAAGTACGAGGCCAATCACTCTTCATTTTTGTTTCTGGATGACCTTTGCGATTTTTCGAATCCTGGGGGATGAGTGCATAGATTTGTGGAAAAGTACTCCATCGTTGAATATCTGAACCACGAACAATCGGGTAAACGAGCTCAGCTTCAACGCGTTCAATTACTTGTTCTACTTTTTGCTTTCCCATTTCTGGTAAATTACGAATCATCAAATTTCCATCTGACAAAACCCCCTCAATTCCGAGCCAAAAAACTCCATAAGGCTCAACTCTTGCACCCAGGTGAGCTTGATAGACATTCTTTCCTTGAATAAGATTAAGCTGTTTTTGAAACTTTTCGATAGTTTGCCATGAGCCGACAGATGAACCCATCGGTTGAGCAACTAACTTTTTTTTCTGAAGTAATGGCATTGCTTCATTAAATCCCAGGTTAGTTGGAATTTTCCCAATACCTTTCTTTCTCGTCCAGAGTGTATAAGGAACGGGATAATGTGTTTTCTGTCCTTTTTTTAAAATAATCGCGGTGGTTTTATTGGCGGCACCTTCAAAAGGTTGCACGGAAACCAAATCATGAGCCTTTATCACCTTTAAAAATTCACGGTCGCCAAGCCGAAATTTTCTGAATCCTTCACCAGCACCTTTTGATTTGAAAACCTCTTGAGTAATTAAAAAACCAAGTTTTGCATCCTTTTTTAAGTAATAATCTGTTGCAACATACGTGAAAAGCATGGAAAAGTCTTTTTCTCCACCGCCTAATCTTGCCTCATGTCCCTTTAATGAAAATAGACCATATTCTTTCCACATTTTTAACGTCGCCTGGCGATATTCTTTGGAGAGATATCCCCACCTGATCCAGGGTGGATTGCCCACTACAAAATCAAATTTTTTAGCACTTATCGGCGCAAAAGCATTTTTCAGAAAGCGAGCCCAGGTACCATCTTTACCCTGTTTTTCAAGCTCCAATATTTCACTATAAAAATGTTGCACAACTTTTTCATGTGGTGGGAATACTAAACCTTCTTTTTTGAATCGCTCTAGTGCTTCATCGACAGTGTAGTTTTGTTTCGTCATCTGGTCAATGAGAGGAACGGCTCGTTGCATCAGAAAACTCTGATCTTTTACCCAGATATACGGGACATGAAACTCTCCCACAGAGGTTTGAATTTTGATATTTTGACCGCCAGCGAAATTTAATTGCATTTGACTGGCTTTTTCAGGCCAGAGCACTGAATCAGCCATGTAAATCGGTATTTCCAGGTGAGATAACTCATTTGCCAGGTCACCGA
>CBFDBN010000129.1:0-8880 GCA_965603055.1 uncultured bacterium
CGATTTTTCAAAAAGACGATGGACCTGCTGTTATCAATTGACAATTAACAATTCACAATTAAAATATTTCAATCAATACCATCAATAAAACAAACATTGCTAATAATCAAAAGTTAACTCAAAATATAAGCCCTTCTTCCCATCTCTGTTCCATCGCGTTGGTTAAGAAAATTCCTCCCGGTCCTTCCACTGGACACTTTGTCACACAGATACCACAGCCGATACAAAGCGATTCATCAACATAAGGGAATTTAACAACTCTCATGGTCCCGTCGGATCTTCTGGCTTCTCGAATATCAAATTTGATCGCTTTATCAGGAAGGGGACAATGCTCTTCACATACCAGGCAATCCTCGCCGCGATACCAGGGGATGCAGCGATTTTTGTCGAAATAGGCAGTGCCCATACGAATTTTCTTTTTAGCTTCCAGTTCGAGCGGATGGATTGCCTGCGTTGGACAGACCTGCCCACATAGGTTGCAATTATATTCACAGTAGCCGTGACGAGCATTCACGATTGGCGACCAGATGCCTTCCCAGCTGCTTTCCAGCATGGCTGGCTGTAAACAACCGCCGGTCGAGGAGCATATTTTCACACATTCCTGGCAGCGAACACAGCGATCAAGAAATTCGGTTTCCGGTATCGCGCCGGGCGGACGAACAGCCTGCCCTGCCGATACGGTATTACGAAAACCAGTTTTAATTAATCCCAGGGTAACAATACTCCCGGCTGATGAATAGATAAATCTTCGTCTTGAGACGTCAAACTTTTCAGAAGCAAATTTAAAACCCAGTTTATAATTAATGGCATCAGTTGGACAAACAGCAATACAGCTCATACACTCAATACATTCCACCGACGAGTGGGACCGGTAATCATCGTTAATGGCATCCATCTTGCATTCACGCTGGCACTTGCCACAATCGATACATTTGTCTGAAGCAACGGTGATTCCTTTGGTCAGGCGGAATGATGAAAAGAAACCAAATAGCGCACCCAATGGACAAAAATAACGACACCAGAATCTTCGCGCAACAAGGCTGAAAAGCAGGATCCCTATTAAAATTACGGCAAATAACACACTTTGCTGAAAATATAGCGATTCTAACGGAAGAACTGTCTCCCGAAGAAAATCATAAATTGAAAATAATGAATCCTGAAAAATACCGATACTCAGCAGGATGTTTATTGACGATTCTAAAACAAAAGCGAATAACGGGTAGATCGCTGTGGTAACCGTCCGGGTCATGATTACAATAGGATCAAAAAACCAGGCAAATTGAACTGAAAACAGGGCGGCAATCAGCACGATGATTAAAATTGAAAATTTCCAGGTCCGAAGTTTTCGCGCCGGATTTGACTTGTTTTTCCGGAATTTTCGGCTTAGCCAATCACCAAAATCAATCGTCGTACCCAGCGGGCAAATCCACCCACAAAAATAACGTCCCAGGGCGATTGAAAGTACGAGAATAATTAATGCGATAAACAGCGTGCCGATAAATTTTTTTGTTGTTAAAAAAGTCGCGATCGCAACCAGCGGACTCGATCTTAAAAACAGATCAGAAGGAATCCATTTTTCATAAGGAAAAGCAGCTTGAAAAAATAGGTAAACAAAAAAGAGCAGAAACAGAACTTGTGAGATTCGTCTTGCGGTAAGCATTAACTCCTCGCTTATCGATCCGGTTTAAATGATTTGGGGGCTAAGGGTCTAAATCAATTGTCAATTGAGAATTGCTAATTCTCAATTGACAATTAAAATGTGAACCAACAGGATCATTTACTCCCCCCGGTGATTTAACTTTTTAAGTCCACTTTCTCAATTTTCAACGAGCTTAAGTCCATTGCTCCCAGACCTCTACTTTGTGCCTCACGGAGAAATCCCAACTCTTCTGGCTTCAGATCAAAAAGGGTTGCGCCATAAGCATCGACTGCCACCGGATCGACCCCGGCAATGATCGTGTTCATTTGTTTCACATCATTCAAGCTTCCACCGGTGGGACCGTTATTCATTAAAACTCGAACGGCATCTACTATGGTGAGCTGGGATTTGATAACGGTGTTTAAGTCAACAATTTTAACATCAAAATGATTGTGGATTTTCCCTCGATTATCGCCGATCACTCCCATGATGTTTTTCAAACCCAGGGTGACCCGTGACATGGAATGGTGCTTGGCAATGGGGACATTGATAAAAACATCAGCGTCCAGCGCATCGCGATAGAATTTCCATGATTTAAGCTCCTTTCCCTCGGGAATATTCACTTTTTTAAATTTTTGCTCATAAATATAACTTACATCTGCGCCAGCTTCAGCAGCCGCTTTTTCAATTTTACTTCGAACATAGCATCGTTTTGCCTGGTTACAGGTATTATCAAAAACTTTAACCTTTGAGGCGCCGGCTTTGTGGCACAGTCTGACGATTTCTGCCACAACATCGGGATTGGTGGTGGCTGCCTGCTCCGGAACACGGTCCCAGCCAATATTAGGTTTCACCACAACCACATTCCCTTTTTTAACGAACTTAGAAATGCCGCCCATCATTTCGACTGCTTTTTGAACTAAAGCTGCCGGATCGCCATTTTGAACAACAGCAAGATCCACTGGTGTTGAAATCTTTTTTTCTGCCCCGATTAGCAATGGATTTTCAATCATTCCACTGATGGCAAGGCCAGTCATTCCTGCTATCTTTAAAAATTTCCTTCGATTTATCGAGTTCATTTGTTACTCCTCATTATTTTATCATTTAAAATTTTTCATTCGATATTTGATATTCAGTGATCAGTAGTCAGTTATCAGTAATCTATATTCACATTCCTTTGGTGAAATTAAGCGTTAGCTATTATATACAAAAAAATTATTCAAGAATCAAGTGAAAATTAAACGTTTTATTTATCAATTTTGTGCATTAATGCTAAGAGGAGTTTTTATTCGATATTTACAGCTTTTACAAATTGAATATTGGAAGAATGGAATAATGGTAGCACATTTCAGTAATAAAATAGGATATAATTCCAGTATTCCATTCTTCCTTTTTAAATACAAATTTTGAATCCTTTTCATAAAAAGGGAATCAAACTATTGATTTATATCAAAAATATGTTAATATCTTTGGAACAAAGCGCTCTATTTTTCATATAACTGCTTTTGATAATGGAAGTTTGATTTTTAATAAATGTTTGTTAATATTAAATACTTAAAGGAGTAGCAAGAACCGTGGGAAACTTATTACCTTTAGATAAAGTCCGTAATATCGGTGTCATGGCGCATATTGATGCTGGCAAAACGACGACGACGGAACGGATGTTATACTATTCAGGAAGAATCCATCGATTGGGTGAAGTCCATGATGGCAATGCGACGATGGATTGGATGGATCAGGAAAAAGAACGCGGAATTACAATCACTTCCGCAGCGACAACAACAGAGTGGGAAGGGCATGAAATTAATATTATCGATACCCCGGGGCATGTGGATTTTACGGCTGAAGTCGAGCGAAGCTTGAGGGTACTGGACGGTGCGATTGCCCTGTTCTGCGCTGTTGGAGGTGTGCAACCTCAGTCGGAAACGGTCTGGCGCCAGTCAGAGAAATATAATATTCCCAAGATTGCATTCGTCAATAAAATGGATCGAATTGGCGCTGATTTTTTTACTGTAGTCGGGGAGATTGAACAGATTTTAGGCGCAAATGCGGTTCCGATTACAATCCCGATTGGGGCTGAAGACCGTTTCACTGGAATCATCGACCTGGTTGAGATGAAAGCCGTTTATTATGATGATCCCAACCTAAACCTGGATTACCAGGAGACCGGTATTCCGGAAGACATGAAAGAATTGGCAGCTAAATATCAAAAGAATTTAATCGAAAAAATTTCAGAGCAAGACGAATATCTTTTTGAAATGTTTGTTGAGGGAGAACAGCCGACCCAACAACAAATTAAAAAAGCACTTCGAGCTGCAACGATCAAATTAGATATTGTTCCGGTTATGTGTGGCGCAGCTTATAAAAATAAAGGAATCCGTCGGTTGTTGGATACGATTGTGAATTACCTGCCTTCTCCAGCGGATCGCTCCCAGGTGATTGGAATCGTACAGTCGGATAAAGAACTGCCGGAACGACAGCCATCTGATAATGAACCGTTTTCTGCACTGGTGTTCAAAATAATGACTGACAAACATCGAGGGAAATTGACTTATATTCGAGTGTATTCTGGTTCAGTGAAAGCCGGTTCTTATGTTTATAATTCAACCCAGAAGAAGCGCCAACGAATCGGTAGGATTTTTCAGGTTCATGCCAATAAGATCGAAGATCGAGACGCGATTTATTGTGGTGAAATTGGAGCAATTGTTGGTCTTTCAGATACATCAACCGGGGATACAATTTGCCAGGAAGATCACCCCATCCTTTTAGAGGCGATCGAATTTCCAACGCCAGTTGTCGCTGTCTCTGTAAAGCCGAATAGTCGCCAGGATAGGGATAAGCTGGCGATCAGTTTGCAGAAATTAGCCGAAGAAGACCCAACATTTGTCGTTAGAACGGATAGTGAAACCAGTGAGACTGTTATTTCTGGTATGGGTGAGCTTCACCTGGAAATTTTATTAGATCGACTAAAACGAGAATTTAAAGTTGATACTGATGTTGGCGTGCCACAGGTCGCTTATCGGGAGACGATCTATCATAAACTTAGAGAAACGACTAAATATATAAAACAGTCCGGCGGGCGCGGTCAATATGCTCATGTCGTGCTTGAAATTGAGCCATTACCACCAGGAAAAGGGTTTGAATTCAATAACAAAATTGTTGGGGGAGCTATCCCCAGGGAATATATTCCTGCTGTCCAGAGAGGCATTATTGATGCTATGGAAGAGGGACCTTATGCCGGGTACCCGGTGGTTAATGTTCGATGCAGCTTAATTGATGGCTCTTTCCATGATGTTGATTCTTCAGAAATTGCATTTCGGATTGCCGCATCGATGTGCTTCAAATCTGCATTTAAGAAGGCTGGACCCAAATTACTGGAACCGGTAATGTCCACAGAAATTACAACTCCAGAGGAATACCTGGGAGCCATTACCGGCAGTATTGCAACAAAACGGGGAAAAATCCTCAATATGGATTTGAAAAATGGCACTCGCATTGTCAAAACCCAGGCGCCGCTGGCAGAGATGTTCGGTTATACCAATGAATTAAGAAACATCACTTCCGGCAGGGCTGCTGCATCAATGCATTTTGATCATTATGAAGTCGTGCCTTTTTCAATTGCAGAGGAAATTGTTGAAAAGCGTAAGAAAGAGAAGATGAGTAGATAAAGTGTAATGCCTCAGCGTTTGGTTGGCAGACGTAACCCTTTCAAAGGTTGTTACTTTTCCCAAAACAGGGGATCACAAATAAAGTTAATTTTTTTGTTGACAATTTTGATAAAATTTATTACCTTCTCATAAATGATGAAACTGTAGGACAAATTGCCAATTTGTCCAGCCAAAGGCAAGAAATATAAATTAATTCTTATAACTCTAAAAAAACCAGGAGGATTTTCAATGAGGAAGCTAGCAGCTTTATTAGTCATTACAGCTTTTTTAATCATGATGGTCAATGGATTCGCGCAAGAAACTAAAAAAGCTGATGCATCGAAATTTAATTATATCGGTGTTAAAAAATGTAAAATGTGCCATAAAGGTGAAAAAAAGGGAAACATCTATGAGAAATGGGAGGCAAAAAAACATTCCAAAGCTTTTGAAACCTTAGCCACAGATCAGGCTAAAGAAGTCGCCACCAAAGCGGGCGTAAAATGCGCTCCTCAACAAGCAGCAGAATGCCTGGTATGTCATACCACTGCTTATAAGTTAGCAGCCGAACAAAAAGAGGCGACCCTAACGATGGAAGAAGGTGTCTCCTGTGAAGCCTGTCATGGACCGGGATCGAAATACAAATCAATGAAAGTCATGAAAGATATTTCTGCTGGAACAATAAAAGGGGCTGATGTTGGTTTGGTTGCTCCAGACAAAGAAGTTTGTGTGAGTTGCCATAATCCTAAAAGCCCAACGTACAAAGAATTTAAATATGAAGAAGCGGTTAAGCTGATTGCGCATCCGCTGCCGAAAAAATAACAATAAAATAAATCAGTAACTTTAATATTATAGGCTGACATTCATATAATTATGGGTCAGCCTATTTTTTTTTGAATAGGTTTCAATTTTGAAGAAGTTGGTATATTTATATGGCAACAAGAAGAGGGAAAAATAGAAATGGAAAAGATAAATTTTGAAAATATTAAAGCCGTTATGGATGAGCATGTCGACTCGCTAATGTCGATTGATGGTGTGGTTGGTGTCGCTATTGGAGCGATTGATAATGGAAATCTCTGCATAAAAGTTATGGTAACTAAGGAAGAAGTAGGGCGTCAAAAAAAAATACCTGATCAGCTTGATACTTATCCTGTTGTTGTAGAAGAAACCGGGGAAATTCGAGCATTTACCAGGAATATTTAATTGAAAAATATCCCCCACCCTTTCCAATAACTAATAACCTATTGCGTCGATTACCCAATAACCGGATCACATAATATTGTTTGCGTTACTGATATACCCGCCAGAACGGTCGTTCGGCTTCCCAGGTTTTTAAAACTTCCTCTGTTGGGCGAACAACAACGGCATTACACTCTGCCGTCACAGTTCCATCGGGCAAACGCAATTCACCAGCGACTTTCATGCTGCGATTCCCGGTGCTGTTAACCCATCCCACGGCTTTTAGCGGCGTGTTGGTGGGCGTAAAATTTCGATAGGTAATATCTAATATTAATGTGACAAACAAATTATCAAAATTGCCATCCAGCATCACGGCTCTGCCCGAGGTTTCGTCCAAAATGGCAGCGACAATTCCGCCATGAACCACGCCAGGATAGCCGTTAAAATGCTCGGGAACCGAGACCGTGCCTTCGACTTGATTGGTTTCAGGATTGTTGTACCATTCCATTTGCAGACCAGATTCGTTTTGCTTGCCGCACATAAAACAGGTTCGAGAAGATGGTTGTTTGATCAAGTTTTTTTCCAAAAGTTTGCTCCTTATTTTAAATAGATCAGTTTGATAGTCTGGAAGCTATCTCCAGTTTTCATCCGGCATAAATATTCTCCAGATGGGATTTGTTTTCCAGAATTATCCCTGGCATCCCATGTTATTGTAAATTCTCCCATTGACAGGAGATGGTTCTGCCATCTTCGTATCAATTGCCCGAAAATATTAAATATTTCGATTTCAACTGTCATTGGTTTGTTCAATTGATAGCTTATCAACGTATTTGAATTAAATGGATTGGGATAGCTCTGGAATATAAGAAAACTCTTTGAAACAGAAAAAGTTTCTTTATTGTATTTTATCGCTACTGGAGAGCCATACTCATAAGCTCCAATATCAAAGCCATTCCCATTTGGTCTTGGATTCCCATCAAAATCAATGGGCGGTGCCAGATCACTGCTGGCATGATCGACAGCAAGGCTTGACTCTTTAAGATGCAGATCAAGATTGGCTGGATCAACAAACAGGTTGGCATCCGAATATTCGACTAACGAATGGGCATCCTGTCCACTGTAAGTTGTCCAGTCGCCGTTTTTAACCTGGTCAAGCGTGAATTCGTCGGTATAAGCCACGGCAATGGCACGAGAGGGATTATCATTATGAAAAATATTATTGTCCCCTTTATAGTTGTTGACACCAATCTGTTCGAATGCCAATCCAATATTATCTCCCCCGGCTAAAATACAATTATACATGCGCAGACCATCGCCAGAATGTTCGATCCAGACGGTAAAAGTGCCAGCATTAAAAAAAGTACAATTGGTCAGGTGAGTGGTGCCGGGCTGCTCATCCCAATCCAGCTCAACGATGGAAACAAGGCAGCTATGACCGATACAATTGATCAATTTAACATCATCCTGCCAGAGCTTGTAGCCGCCGTTCCAGCAATCATAAGCCAGGCAGCGATTCAGCGTTGAATTTTGGGAGCTGATGTCAAAACCATCGTACACATTATAAGTGGTGCATCTGTTAAAAACAAAATCGTGTTGAGTGCCATGTCCCAGTGCAAAGCCATCCACATTTTGATCACGGTCTCTGCCGGTATGAGAGATGCAGTCGTTGAACGTCCCGTTATAACAGTCGGCTCCATTCGGTGTAACATCAAAGCCATACAAATCAAAATGATGTGCCGTTACCCGGTTGAATTCAAAATCGTGAGATCCATCAGCGACACCAATTCCATAATAGACATGGTGAACGACGCAATCAGCTATCTCAAAATAAGCAGCATTTTCGATCCAGAGCCCATTTTCACTCCAATTACGAATTTCAAATCCCAGCAGCTTGAAGTAAGATGCTGTGATGATGATCCCATTGCTTGATTCAGTAACGCCAGTACCGTCGATAATTGGAGTTTCACCGGGGTAGGCAGAGAATACGATATGGCCATCAGAGGTATTGCCATCCTGTTCCAGGTAGACATGTTCATTGTAAGTACCGGCTCGAACAAACCCTGTATCGCCAGCAGCGACTGTCTCAGCCGCGTGCTGGATGGTCTTCCAGGGAGAGTTGATAGTCCCCGGATTGGAATCGCTGGCAGAAGCATGGTTTTTATCAACGTAATAGTTACTTGCCAATACGCTATTGGTTAGTATTTGATAGAGAGCAATTAGGCAAAAACTCAAAATGATTACCGAGAATTTTTTGTTAATGACATTACCCTCCTTTATTTTAAAATAATCATTTTCTGATACGCTCGATAATCATCAGCAATAATTTTCAGCAGGTAAATTCCAGAATTCACCTTCTGTCTGAAGTTATCAAATCCATCCCACCTGACTGAATAAGCCCCCGGTGATTTTTCGTCATCC
>CBFDBN010000130.1:0-8869 GCA_965603055.1 uncultured bacterium
CTGTTCAGTATAACCACCATGTGGTTCAACAATAAGTGTTGCCTTATCAATATAGCCAGGTTTAGAGCCGTACTGATTTGGATCTTGAACGGTTAAAACATTAACTGAAAATAGCCTCGATGATGAACTTACTAAGAATACTAAAATTAATAAAAATTGCTTAATCTTCTTAACTATCATGATGTATTCCTCCCATTTTTTAGCCTTTGTCAATGAATCTTTTTTTTCATGATTAATACATAAATCCATTCCTCCAAAACTATACAGACGAAATTGGGATGTTATACTGAAAACGAAGTGGTTCTTGGATAATATCGGAAGCAACCTCTTTTGTATAATTAATTTGCATTCGTAAGAAATTTTTTATCTATTAAAACCAAATTGTCACCTGCGTCCCTTTCCCAAAGGTACTCTTTATATCAATCTCTCCATCGTGGTCTTCAATAATCCGTTTAACAATGGATAGCCCCAGTCCCATGCCTCTCTGTTTGGTCGTAAAATAAGGCTCAAAAATTTTTGAAAGGATTTCGGATTTCATTCCAGTTCCATGATCACGAATTTCAATCTGTCCTTTACGTTCCTTTTCTTTTGTTACCCTGGTTTCAATAAAAACAGAACTCCCGGGCTGGCTCGCTTCGATACTGTTTTTAATTAAATTGTGGAATGCTCGACGGATGTGATCGCGATCCAAATCTAATAATGGAAAATTTGAATCAAGGTTTAATTTGATTGATATGCCATGAGGTTCTGCCTCAATGAGGGTAACTAAACTTCGAATGACTTCATTTAAATTCTCTTTTTGGGGATTGATCTGCGGCATTCTGGCAAACTGTGTAAATTCCTCGGCAAGCCGGCGCAAAGATTCCACTTCTTCTTGAATGGTTATTAAAGCCTCATCCGTAACATGCTGATCATCGGGATAAAGCTGATCTGACAATCGACGCAATGAAAGCTGAATCGGGGTCAAAGTGTTTTTGATCTCATGTGAGACCCTTCTGGCTACTCCCTGCCAGGCAGCTAATCGTTCTGCCTGAACCAACTTTTCTTGACTGGTTTTTAAATCATCAGCCATTTTATTGAACGAGTCAATCAAGAATTTTATCTCATCTTTTGCCCGGGTATGGACTCGATAAGAAAGCTCTCCTGAAGCGACATGCTGCATTCCATTCACCAATATTTTAATTGGTTCACTAATTCCTCGCGAGAGGCGTTTTGCTGCATACACTGCCAGTAATGTTAAAATAATAATGAATATGGTCGATAATCCCCAGATAATCTGTCCTTCTACCACCGATTCCTTAAACATGGATAAAGAATTATAAAGTCTCAGCGATTCAGAAGTATCATCTTTGGCATCGATAATCCGGGGATCAATGGAGAATGCTACAATTCGAATGATGTTATCACTGGTGACCTGGTAAACTTCGCAAACGTTTTTTGAATCGACTGAAAAAAGACTGCTCTTTATTTCTTCACGCAATATAGAAGACATCGTGGCATTAGCCTGTGAAGGGCTTTGTTCAAACCGGTAAACTTCAGGACCAACAAGATGAAGAAGGCTCGGTACCTGATCCTGGATGTTAAAGGCAGCGCAATAGAGGATGGCATTATTTTTCAATATATTCTCATTTAAAGGCTTGACATTTGGATAAGTCTTGAAAAAGCAATCTCCTTTTTCCTCCAGTTGAAATTTGATCACATCCAGTGATTGAGAAAGCGACTTTTCCACCCCGGGAAGAAGGAACATCTCAACGCCGCGGGTTAAAAGATCACTGACAAAAAAGGTGAGCGGGATAGCAGGAATGAGCACCAGCAGAAAAAAAATGATAGTCAATTTTACCTGGAAACGAAATCCCCGGGGGGAACGTCGATACAGACGCCAGATGTAGATCCCAAGGATTAGAGCGATAATAATAATCCAGAATATAAAAATCTGCATTTTTAATCTTTAATTTTAATGATATTGTTACATCTTAATCCTTAATCAGCATAACTTTAGATCACTTTAAGTACTTTTAACTTTTCTCACTTCACTTCATCATCCTCCAATCCGCTTCCTTTTTATCAAATATTCCATCAACGCATAATTAAAATCCTGAGAAGTGTCCAATGGGACATAATCAACCTGGTTTAAGCGGCATTGGCGTTTATAATTTTCAATAAACTGTTTAACTCGTTTCTGATACTCTGCTTTTATGTGCCAGGGTTGGGTGGTGAGCTTTTCACCGGTTTCCATATCTTGAAACAAAGCATTTCGATTAAAATTAAAATTGATTTCCATTGGATCTAAAATATGAAACACGATAACTTCGTGCTTTTTATGTCGGAAATGTTTGATGCCGGAAATCACATTTTCCGGTTCATCGTAGAGGTCCGAAAGAATGATAATTAGCCCCCGGCGATGGATTCGCTCTGCCATTTCATGCAATGTATTGGCGACATCGGTTATTTCGCTGCATTTAATATTTTCAAGCTCTCTCAAAATCTGTGGAAGATAACTTTTAATTGAACGGGGAGGAAGATATTTCCTGATTTTTTCATCAAAGGTCACCAGTCCCACTGCATCTCGCTGCTCGATCATGAGATAGGTCAGCGCTGCTGCAAGATAAGATGCGTATTCAAGCTTCGTAATGCTGTGAGAGGAATATCCCATTGAACCGGATGCATCGAGCAGCAAGTAGGATTTTAAATTAGTTTCTTCCTCAAATTGTTTGATGTAGTAACGATTGGTTTTGCCATAGACCTTCCAATCGATATGACGAATTTCATCACCCGGCATGTATTGGCGGTATTCGGAAAATTCGACACTAAAGCCATGATAGGGACTGCGATGTAACCCGGTGATAAATCCTTCCACAACCAGTCTTGCACGCAGGTGCATATTTTTTAAGCGAGATACGACTTCGGGTTTGAGATATTTTCGATAATCAATTTTTTCTTTGTCTATAGTTGGCATCAGGCTGAGACGTCCTCTAATAATTTTTCAATAATTTCGACTGTCCCGACACTATCTGCCTCGGCGTTGAAATTTGTAACCAGGCGATGACGAAGCACCGGCTTTGCGACAGCTTTGACATCAGCTAAATCTGGATTCGGTCTGCCATCGAGAATCGAACGGGTCTTAGCGCCCAGAATTAGGTATTGCGATGCCCGGGGACCAGCTCCCCAACTGA
Organism: uncultured bacterium; assembly: GCA_965603055.1. GTDB lineage: Bacteria > Zhuqueibacterota > Zhuqueibacteria > Thermofontimicrobiales > Thermofontimicrobiaceae > CBFDBN01. Next base: position 3,174 of record CBFDBN010000130.1, read on the forward strand.
TCCAATCCTGAATATATTTTGGTGCGCTATTATTATTCGGTCTCGTTTTACTGACCAAATCGACGGCATAATTCACTACATGATCTGACACAGGTACGCGGCGAACAATATCCTGTAATTTTAATATTTCCTCTCGATCCAGAATAACTTTCAAATCTGCCTGGTATGCGCTGGTAGTCGATTTAACGATCTCTGCTTCTTCTTCATGTGAAGGATAATCCACCCAAAGGTTAAACATAAATCGGTCTAACTGCGCTTCTGGGAGCGGGTAAGTTCCTTCCTGTTCAATGGGATTTTGGGTCGCTAAAACGAAAAAGGGCTCTTCTAATTTATAGGTCTCCCCGGCTGCTGAAACTTCATGTTCCTGCATCGCCTGAAGCAGGGCTGCCTGGGTTTTAGGAGGCGTTCGGTTGATTTCGTCCGCTAAAACAATATTGGCGAATACCGGTCCTTTAACAAATTTGAACGCTTTCCTGCCAGTAGTTAAATCATCTTCAATCAATTCAATGCCGGTAATATCCGAAGGCATTAAATCCGGGGTAAATTGGATGCGATTAAATTTTAAGTTTAAAACTCGAGCCAGGGTACTAATAAGCAAGGTTTTAGCCAATCCAGGCACACCAATCAACAGGCAGTGTCCCCTGGCTAACAAGCCGATTAACAGTTGATCGATTACTGAGTTCTGTCCAATGATGACTTTCCCAATTTCATCCGTAATTTTATGATGTGCTTTCTTCAATTCATTTACAATTTCAAGATCGTTTTTTATCTCAAAGTTGTCCGTCATGCTTCCTCCATGTCCCAGTTCATAATTATTCTCAACCGCCGAGTTCGCAGAAGACGCATAGAATCCAAAGAATTGTCCCCTAATAGGAAAATAGCGTCAATCTAAGAAATGCTGAATGATTTTGAGGATTTACAAACAAACTATCAGCATGAACTTAAACGCAGAGACCGCTAAGAAGACGCCAAGCTCGCCAAGAAATTATTTTAAATTTCAAAAACTCAGCGATCTTTGCGGCTACTTTGCGTTCTTTGCGTTAAAAAAGGCTAAAGTTGACGATCAGGGCTAATAGGCAATGAATTCTTGTTTTCATTATTTCCTTTAATCTCTGCGATCCTCAGCTATCTCTGCGGTGAATTTTTCAAACCTGGTTTTGTTTTTCATTCGGGATTTTAAAACCTAACATTTATATGACAAATAAAATTGTTTGTTTCATCAAAGGTGAAAATAAAGAATATTTTTCCCAAAATCAACAATTTTCCTTGCAACCGCTATTTCATTTTCGTAAATTATCTACCCATGAAAAAAATAAATATCACCGGCATGATCCTTGAGGAGATGGAATCCCTGGTGGAATCCATTGGTCAGCCCAAATACCGAGCTGCGCAATTATTTAATTGGATTTACAAAAGAGCTATTCTCTCTTTTCATGAAATGACAAATTTTGCTAAATCGCTGCGACAAAAGTTAGCTGATCTGGCTGAAATTGGATATATCTCAGTTGAGAAACAGGTGACTTCAACAGATGATCAGACAACTAAATTTCTATTTAAATTAAGAGATGGTCTCTTTATCGAAAGTGTATTTATGATTGAGGGAAAACGACGCACGGTCTGTCTCTCATCGCAAGTTGGCTGTGCTTTAGGCTGCAGTTTTTGCGCCACGGGAAAAATGGGATTTCGGCGCAATCTTTCAGCCGGGGAAATCATTGATCAACTATTAGTAATTCAAAGAACCTTGAATGTTGAAGTAACCAATATTGTCATCATGGGCATGGGAGAGCCTTTTTTAAACTATGATGAAGTGATAAAGGCTTGTGATATTATTTCTCATGATAAAGGGATTGCAATTGGAAAACGAAAGATCACTATTTCGACCAGCGGGATTGTTCCAGCAATAAAGCGATTTGCCGATGAGGGGCTGCGCTACAAATTAGCTATCTCTCTAAATACTGCTGATGATGTGAAACGAAGTCAAATCATGCCAATTAATAAAAAATACCCTCTAAATGAATTAATCAATGCTGCTAAATATTATGCAGCTAAATCCCGACATCGGATTACTTATGAATACGTTATGATTGATGGATGGAATGATGGTATTGATGATGCTTTAAAATTAGCAAAATTAATAAAAGGGTTGCAGTGCAATATTAATATTATCCCTTACAATGCTGTTGATGGACAACAGGGTCCACCTTCTGAGGAAACGATTAACGCTTTTATTCGTCCGCTTCTGAATATGAATGTTGTAATTTCGGTAAGGCGAAGTAAAGGGGTGGATATTGGTGCCGCGTGTGGGCAGCTTTATTATAACATCTCCGAGATTGTCACAAATTGATATCCCATACCCTTCAATTGTTGGATAATAACAGGAAGTTTCAAGTGCGGATAATCATCATTTCGCTGGGTACCCAAATGCATGAGGATAATGGCGCCATTTGCTCCATAAGAATTATTTTTTGCAAAAGATAAAATTTTCTCGGCAATTTCGTCGGCGCTGTGATAAATCGTCGCTGTTTTATCCGCCACCCAATCCAGGGTATCCATTCCGTCTTCCCAATTTCTGCCAACAGTCCACCCGATATGTCGAAATCCAGCCGCAGCCGCCCAATTTCTGATTTCAGCATTATGTTCTCCATAAGGAGACCGCCATAAAGGTGCCATCTGTTTACCGGTGATCTGCCGAAAAAGCTCAGCAGTTTTTAACAATTCCTGTTGAAGCACATCTGGCGATATCTCTTGCAGGGTTTGATGGAGATGGTTCTGCTCGAACGTGGTAAGATGGGGATGGGTCCAGGAATGATTTCCAATTACATGACCTTCCGCAACCATTCGCTTTACCAGATCGCCATAGCGGCGCATGTAACGCCCGGTTAAAAATATGGTACATTTCACATCTTCTTGTTTCAAAATATCCAATATCTCAACTGTAACATTATCCAGGTAATCCCCATCAAATGTCAGGGCAATTTTTTTATCGGTTAAGCTCCCCCGGGAAAAATCTCGTGCTAAAAAAGTTGGAGTGGGCCTTCCATATTTGAACTTTATTTCTTCTATGATAATGTTTGCCCCATCTTCACTGATCGAGCGAACGACGAAGTGGTTATCACCTGGTTTTGCCATAATATTCTTAAAAGCAAATTTTCCTCTGTCAACTAACGTTGTCTGGATCAGTCTGTTATTTGCAGAAAGGGTGACAACTCGATTATCCTCTGCCTGCCCCTCGATATCGAACCTGTTACGGACTATCATGGCGTTGGCCGGCGGCGATAGGATTTTCAAAGTATCGATACCTGTTGCAATTTCTTCAACACTTCGGGTACTCTCCACGACCAGGGAGTTTATGTGCTGGAGATCTCCGATCCTTTTTTCAAGGTTTTGAACCTGATGAATGCTAAAGATGCTAATTGCCACGCTCAATAGAAGCCCGGTTGCTAATAGTGAAGTCGTTAGCAAATAGCCGGGAGTCTTTTCAATTTTGTTCCACAAAAGATATAACATCTTTTTTAGCTGAACGATGACCCATTGCTCGGTCTGGCTGGAAGAAAGTTTATTTATAATATATGAACGATAGCAGCTTTGACTACAAAAGACATGATGGGATTTCTGTACCTGGCATTCGGAGCAGATAGGTTGCTTGCAGGTGTAACACTTTCTTTTTGCAACTTTATCAGGATGGTTTTTACAGACAGTTTCCATTAACCGGCTTTCACATTTTTTTTGTTAAATTTCGGTTAATTAATTTTATAAATCGTATTCAAGGTGAAAGGTGATTGGTGAGTGGCGAATAGTAAATAGTAATTGGGACTTGTTTTGTAATTTGTTAAAAGGATCAATACCACCAATCACCAATCAATAACCACTCACCTCCTACCAGGAAACTATTGTATAATAAATTTTCATAAAAATCAAGAAAAAAATGAAGTCTTTCCAAATACATGGATTTTTTCATTTAGAGACAACAAGTTTTGTGCCAGGTGAATTTTAAATGCAACTTTTTCTTTAAACCTTCGCTACTTTGAACGATTTTGATATTTTAGAGAATCATTTGCCACTTTCAACGGGCGGTTCTTCCAATCCAATTAAATCATAATAAGCATAAGCTATTGCAGCAAACATAATTGGAAGCGCCACAAAAAATCCAACGAAAAACAGTAGCACACCGATGAAAAGGAAAATATAAAGAACCAGCATGAAAATGCTCAATTCAAAGATATTTTTAGTAACGACTTTTCGACTGGTCTCCATTGCCTGCCAGAAGTCCATTTTTTTCTCGATAATTAATGGAAAAGCAAACATATAAATAGCAGAGATGATTATTCCTGGTATGATGAGCAATGTGAAGCCGATGCCTGCGAATACAGAGATAAGCAGATCAGCCAGAACCGCGGCAACGATCACCTCGAAACCTTTCGCAATATCCCCGATATAGAATTCTTTGCCGCGAATTCTATTGAAAATAATGTAGAAAAATCCTGCTGTAAGTGGTCCAGCGAGAATTAATCCGATAATTAATGTGGAAAATGCAACCGTTAATAGAACAATATAGATGAAGCTGAGCAGCAGAAATTCACCAAAATCTTTCATCACCAAATCCCAACCGCTCATAATCCATTTGCTGATATTTATTTCTCCTGTTTGAGACACGGTTGGTTTATTCTCAGCAGTTGTAGTACTAACTGACTTTTCTGTCATTTGAATTTCCTCCTTCGACTTTTGTCATATAAAAATGTGAGTGGTGAGTGGTTCGTTATGAGTGATGCGTATTGTCTATTTTAGCTAATCCCTAAAAAGTTAAATTCTTGCCCAAAGAGCAAAAATATTTTGGACACAAAAACTGAACTGACACAAAAATTTCTTGTTTTTATATTTTTATGACAGTCCTCCCCGTCGGATCAATCAATTAGAGTGATCTGCCAGAGTTAATGCCATAGGGCAAGTCAATTACTTTGTTTAATTTCTTTAATTCATCTAAGATTTCAAAATATTCTTTGACAACAAATTTATTTAGACCGGTGGCTCTTGATGTAAATTCGATATCTTTATTATCGTTTTAACAGTATTGAACTCGATGGAAATCTTTTAAATAGCGATCCACAGCTAACATTGAATTATTGGTTTCCCGATAATTGCAGGAATTTTAGGATTAGAAATATCAATTATGAAAAGTTGCCCTTCCTCGGTCCCAACGAAGGCAAGTTGATCTTGCAATACGATTTTTGATACCGGGCTGGGAAGATATAAACTACTAAGAATTAGACCATGCTCCCCAACTGCCCAGCCATTATTTTGATCTATAAAAAGAAAACAGAATATAACGTATTAGAATTTTCCTCTGTTGTCATATTCCAGGTTTCACCACCGTCAATTGTCTTAAATATTTTGTATGATCCTCCAACAGCCCAACCAATATCGTTATCTATGAAATAAATAGATGATAAACAGATTGCAGTCTCATCAATCATGCGTCGAACATCCCATGTTTTGCCACCATCTTTAGTCTTCATAATTGTACCAAGTGGACCAATAGCAATTGCTATTATTCAGAAAGTGAATAGTAAACAAAAAATATCATAATTATTTACTCTTTGTAAAATAAAAATATAATCCTAAAAGTCAAGATATTTTTTGTTGGTTTAAGACTACTGGTAAATTCTTTCATCTCAAATCCATTGCCACACATATCGCAA
>CBFDBN010000131.1:0-8847 GCA_965603055.1 uncultured bacterium
CAGGTTCATCGCTTCTGCAGCTCTTTTGTTGATGATAAAGTTTGAAATATCAGCCGTAAACTCTTTTGAAAAATCTCGACCCGCTATTACATTCATTTGAAATGTCTCGACATAATCATGATCCACAATGGCAAATTTTGTGAGTACCATATCGTCGGATGTTTTCCCTTCCCACTCGATAGGGTTGGTGTTGCCGATTCGGTTCGGTAAGCTTGAGGCAACTGTCACATTTTTAATGTCAGAATTCTGTAACAACTTGTTTTTAAACGAAACATATTTTTGTTTCAACTCCTGGTTAATCAGAATGAAAATGATCTGATCCTTATTGTATCCCAATTTTTTGTGGATCATATAATTATGTTGTCGATAAACAATGATAGTGCAAGTGATTAAAATGATGGCAATGGCAAATTGGGTCACTACGAGGATGGCTCTTAGTAATGGACTTTTCTTGCTTGAACTTAATAGACCTCGCAAAACAATCGCTGGTTGCAAGGACGAAAGAAAAAAAGCAGGATAGCTGCCCGCCATAATTCCGACAATAACGGCTAATCCGATCAAACCAAAAAGCAAGAGATAGTTACTTGATGATAGAAATACCAGGTTTTTGTCGGTTAAGTTATTAAAAAATGAAAGCAGAATCTCGACGAAAACATAAGCAATGAACAATGCAATGATCGATAGTGAAACAGATTCACTGAAGAATTGTCGAATAAGTGCTCCCCGGTGAGCTCCCACAACTTTTCTTAATCCCACCTCTTTGGCACGTTTATTAAATCGTGCCGTTGTCAAATTCATATAATTGATGCAGGCAATCACCAAAATAAAAATTGCAACTGACAAAAAGACATAAATGAGTCGAATATCTCCGTCTCCGTAATGCAGATGAATTTGAGTAAGCGGCTGAATCATCACCACGAGCTTCAAACCTTGATATGGATGATGCTTTTCAATTGTGCCAGCTATCTTCTCCTGGAGATTGGGAATGAAAATATTTTTTTGCAGCAATACAATTGAATAACTTTCCCAATGCCAACTACTTAATTTCTCATCCCCGAGATTTTGAATGGGAGCAACGATGTCGAACTGTATTTCGGAATTATGCGGTACATTTTCGATTACACCTGAAATAATAAATTCTGCTCGATTATTGAATTTTAGCACTTTACCCAGTGGCTCTTCATCGCCAAAATATTTTGTTGCAATATCCTGGGTGATGACCATGGAATTTATATTCGAAATCGCTGTTGCTGGATTGCCTTTGATAAACCGATAACTTAACATATTAAAAAATGATGGATCGACCAACAGGATTCCATCCTCGTAAAAGACTTTATTATCGTATTTGAGCATGCAGCTTTCATAATGACTACGTTGCTGCATCCTGGTAAATTCAATAATCCCAGGGAATTCTTGTTTAAGAATTGGGGCAAGCGAAAATGGAACAGTAGCACCAGCCCGACTGTCGGGATTGTTCGCATCTCGCATGAAAACTTGAAAAAGCTCATTTTTCTTTTCATGAAACTTATCATAGCTCAACTCATCCTGGACCCATAAGAGGATGAGAATAGCGCTTGTCATTCCAATAGCAAGCCCTGAGATGTTGATAAAAGAATAGAGTTTGTTTTTTGAGATGTTCCTGAGAATGATTTTTAGATAATTTTTGAACATTGTTTCTCCTTCTTATGCATAGCGCAGAGAGCATGGCGCATAGCGTTTGATATTTTATATCCTGCTGTATTTTATTTTTACTTTAGCGATTCAAAAAGATGCATCAAATTTGTCCTTTCATATTTTTTAAATGTTTGCAAATTTGTCCTTGCATATAAGGATATATTTTAGTACATTTGTCCTGATTAGAAAGGACAAAAAATGATAAATAGAGACGTGATCAAAGAGATAATCGCTGATTTTCATGAACGCAATCTTCCTGACTATACCCGAAGAATGTATGATTTGATATGTTTAGAAAATAAAATTCGATGTCTTACGGGTGTACGTCGATCAGGAAAGACTTTTGCCTTTTATCAGCTCATCGATGACCTGCTGGAACAGGGTATTGAAAAACAGAAAATTCTACATATCGATTTTGAAGATGAACGTCTGCTTCCCCTAACAGTTGCTGATTTGTCAACGATTTTAAACACCTACTATGAAATGTATCCCGCTTTTAAAGAACAAAAAGTGTATCTTTTCTTCGATGAAATTCAAAATATTGAACATTGGGAAAATTTTATTCGTCGCATTCACGATTCAGAAAGAGTTCAAATAAATCTTACTGGCTCTTCCTCAAAACTGTCAAGCAAAGAGATCGCAACAGCATTACGGGGAAGAACCCTAACTTATGAAATATTTCCATTTAGCTTTGCCGAATTCCTTCGATTTAAAAACGTTCCAGATCATATCAGCTCTTCTAAAGGTCGATCGCAAATTATCAACACCTTTGAAACTTATCTATTCACTGGAGGATTTCCCGAAGTTGCTGGCGTGAGCGAAGATTTTCGAATAAAAATTATTCAGGAATATTTAAATATGATTTTATATCGAGATTTAATCGAACGCCACAATATTAGAAATCATAGTCTCGTAAAGTACCTATTAAAGTTTTTGCTGGCTAATAATGCGAATTTGTTCAGTGTTAATAAATTTTATATGGATTCAAAATCCCAGGGATACAGGTGCTCCAAAGATGCTTTGCACACCTACCTTTCTTACCTTGAAGATGCCTATTGTTTTTCGCTGGTGCCTGTCTTTTCTGAATCGATACGAAAGAGACAGGTGAATTACCGCAAAAACTATGCAGTAGACCATGGACTCGTTACTGCAATAACCAGTAGTCGCAGCTATAATACAGGGCGTCTGCTGGAATGTATGGTCTATAATCATCTGAGGCGAAAATATGACAAAGAACAAATTTATTATTATAAGACCTTAAAAGGTCAAGAGGTTGATTTTTTGATGTTAAAACAAGGCGACATTACTGAGTTAATTCAAGTTTGTGAAACAATAGCTGATCCAAGTACTAAAAGCAGGGAAGTAAATGCCTTATGGTCAGCAATGGATGAGCTCAACATTCCACAGGCTAAAATCATCACTCGTAATGAGATAAATACTTTTTCGAATGCTAATAAAGCCATTCAAGTCATTCCATTTTACCGTTGGGCGATAGAAACATTTGAATAGCAGAATTAATAAATGCTATGCGCTTTGCTCCATGCCCATTGCAAAATTACTCATAGCGTATTGATTCAACCGGATTGGTAATAGCTGCTTTGATCGACTGGTAACTCACTGTTATCAGCGCAAAAAAGAGCGCCAATACACCAGCCAAAATAAACAATCCCCAACCTATGCTAATACGATAAGCAAAATTTTTCAGCCACAGATTCATCACATACCAGGCAACAGGCCACGCAATAATGTTTGCGAATAAAACCCATTTGGTAAATTCTTTGGATAATAATAAAACAATCCCTGAAACTGTAGCGCCGAGAACTTTGCGAATACCGATTTCCTTTTTCCTTCTAATTGTCGTGAATGAAGCAAGCCCGACAAGTCCCAAAGACGCGATGACAAGTCCAATCGATGTAATAATAGCCAGTAGTCGGCTGGTTTGCTCCTCATAGCGGTACTGCCGGTCAAATATTTCATCAACAAAAGAATATTCAAAGGGAATACCGGGAAACAGAGCGGACCACTTTTCCTTAATAAATTTAATTGTAGATCTTAAATCTTCCGCTTTAACCGAAAGAGTAATTCTGTCGAACAGCGAGTTTTCTATGTCCAGAACCATTGGTTCAACAATTTCCTGCATACCCTTGTAATGAAAATCAGCGGTTATCCCTATAATTCTTTTGGTCATACCATGATAATGTGCATTCAATTCCAACCCAACTGCATTTGCCGAATTATCGAAACCGAGCTTTTGTGCACCGGTCTCGTTGATGAGAAATGCGCTCGCAATATCATTTCCTGCTATTTGATCAAATGCCCTGCCGGCAAGCAATTTTATGCCAAATTCTGAAATGAAATCATAATCAACTGTAAAAACCTTAAAAAATTGTGGATCAGTATTTGGAATATCTTGACGTGTCATATAATATCCACCCGATTGTTGACCCGGCACACCTGAAGAAACCGTAGCGCCCGTAATCGACCAATGTTGCAGAAATTCTTTTTTGATCGATTCATAGTCAGTACGCAGAAAAGCCAGATTACTTTTGACCGGAATTACAATTTTTTGGTCACGATCAAAACCCAACGCGCGCCCCTTCATAAATTTAAGCTGTTGCATAACCGTGAGCGTACTAACAACCAATAAAATCGAAATGGTAAATTGCCCGACAATTAGAATGTTTTGCATGTATGATCCCCCGGAATTAGAAAAAAGTCTGTTTCTGAAAATGGAAGCCGGTTTTAATCTGGTGAGCACAAAAGCCGGGTAACCACCTGCCCCGATTCCAACAAATACGAACAAGCCGAACAACGCAGGCAAAACAAAGGGATGTTTCAAACTTTCTGTTGACAATTCTGTATTTGCCATTGAATTGAATAGCGGTAGAAAAAATTGAATCAGGCAAAAGGCAACAGCAAAAGCGCAAAAAGTAATAATGAATGATTCTGCAAGAAATTGTACCACGAGTTGTTTCCATTTAGCGCCGACTACTTTTCGCAATCCCACTTCTTTCGTGCGCGTTGTGGATATTGCGGCAGAGAGATTCATGAAATTCATGCAACCGATCAAAAGGATGAGAAAAGCGATAATTGAGTAGATATAAATATAATACCAGTTACCGGGTGGTTTCATTTCACCGTACGTATTTGATTTCATGTGTATATCTGTCAGGGGTTGCAAATAATATTCAAATAATTGCCAATCCCGGTTATACTTTGCTTTAAATAATGCGGCATATTGTTGTGCCAAAGTTTGAATCTGCTTTTCAAATTCGATTACATTCGTTTGCGGGGTTAATTTCACATAGGAATATTTATAGTGATGATCCGTCCAATTTTCATCGAGCCATGGAAGGTGACTTTTTATGGTTTCCATTGATAGAAACATATCATAATTCAGATGTGTATTTCCCGGCGGATTTTCAATTATACCAGTTACTAAAAAATTTTCATTTTGAACCGGGCAGTAATAATCATAATCGATTTCGATTTTCAATGTTTTTCCAACAGGTTTCTCTTCACCGAAATATTTAAGCGCCATGTTTTTTGTAAGAATAACTGTTTTTGGCTGAGCTAAAGCGGTTGCAGAATTTCCCTGGATGAACGTAATGTGAAACATGTCGAAAATTTCCGGATCGGCGAACCATATTTTTGTTTCATAAAATTTTATATTATCGCGCTGCACCAACACATTGTCTTTATTCTCGAATGGCGGGATGAGTCGGACTGCTGTTTCAACCTGTGGATAATTTTTTTTCAATGTTGGTACCAAAGCACCCGGGGTTCTGAGAAGTCTATGTTCACCAATGTTGGAAATTCGGTGACTTGCGATTCGAAAGATACGATCAGCGTCCGGATGATAGCTGTCATAGGTCAACTCATTATGAACAAACATGATGATGACTACACAACAGGCAATTCCCACAGAAATGCCAGCAATGTTTATAAAAGAATAACCTTTGTAACGTAAAATGTTTCTAAAGGCAATTTTCAGGTAATTTTTGAACATGATCTTCTCCTATTCATGCAAAGCGCAAAGGGCATGGCGCATAGCGTTTTTTATGCTATGCCCCTTGGTCCATGCGCCATGCGTTCATTCGTATCTCAGCGATTCAACTGGGTTCGTGAAAGCAACTTTCAAAGATTGAAAACTAACCACCATGATTGCAATGAACAATACCAACAATCCTGAAATGACGAAATATAGCCAGCTCAAATCAATATGATAGGCAAAATTTTGCATCCATTTTTTTGCCCCATAATATGCCAGGGGCCAGGCGATTAAGTTCGAGATTGCCACTAAAATAATGAATTCGTTTGAGAGAAGTCTGACAATAACTGGTACCGAAGCTCCCAAAACTTTCCTGATGCCAATTTCTTTTGTGCGTCGTTCGATTGTAAAAGATGCCAGTCCGAATAGACCCAGGCAGGAGATGAAAATCGCCAGAAACGTGAAATAACCAACTAATTTTCCCATTCTCTTTTCCGAGCGATAGAGCTTATCATAAGCATCATTTAAAAAGCCAAATTCAGCTTGATAATCGGGGACAAACATCTTCCATGTACTTTCTATATAATTCATGGTTCTAAGAATATCATTAGAAGATATTTTAATGAAAATCCTTCGGGCATGATTTGTTGGTAAACGAAACACCAGTGGTTCAATTTCATTTTTCAGAGATTTGAAATGAAAATTTTTCACAACACCTATTATCTTTCCTATTCTATCACCCCGAGAAAACATCTTTCCAACTGGATTCTCAATTCCCATTATATCCACTGCTTTTTCATTTAGCACATAAGCAGTAGTGTCAGTTGGAAAAAGCCTGGAAAAGCTCCTACCTTCTGCCATGGTCATGCCAAACGTCTCAAACATATCATAATCCACATCATGAAAGCAAAACAGATACTTGTCTTCCGGATTTTTCCCTTGCCAGTTCAAATCACTAGAAGAATTTATATGATCTGATGTTGGAAAATTTCTCATCCTGGTGATATGCGTAATGCCAGGCCATTTTAATAATTCACTTTTTAAGGCATCATATTTCGTCTCATACTCAAAAGAGATTGTAGCATAAATTAGGTGTTCTTTCTCAAATCCCAGCTTCCTCGTCTGGATGTATTTAAGTTGACTTGAAATGACTAAGGAACTGATCATAAGAAAAACGGATAGTGCAAATTGTATTACAACTAATATCTTCCTGAAATGCAAACCTTTAAGATTCGTTGGTAATATCCCCTTTAGAACTTTTACTGGCTGGAAGGCGGAGAGCAAGAAAGCAGGATAACTTCCTGCAAACATGCCTGTAACCAATATTGTCATTAGCAAACTAAATATTAATGAAATAGCTCCGTGTGAAAATAGAGTGAGTTCTTTAGCCGATAGTTGATTATAATAGGGAAGCAGCAATGAAACCAACAGTATTGCAATCATTATTGCTAAAAATGACATGAAAATAGATTCACCCAGGAATTGTGAAATCAGTGTTCTTCGAGTTGCACCAACAACTTTTCTCATAGCGACTTCTTTTTTCCTATTACCCGAAAGAGCTGTTGTTAAATTAACAAAATTGATACAGGCAATCAAAAGAACGAATCCCGCAATAAGTGAAAATATTGTCACGTACTTTATATCTCCATGTCCAGAAATATCGTAGCTAAAATTGGAATAAAGGTGAATCTTGTTCAGTGGCTGGATATATAAAAAGTCACGGCAATCTGAATAATGATTTCTTTTAAAATTTTTTATTTTTTCATTGAATTCGTTTTCAGATACACTCTTTTTAAGCATTATATATGTATAAAAAGAATTCGGTTTCCAATCATTAACAGACCTGCCAAAATCCTCTAATTTTTTAAAAGGGATGATACATTCAAATTGAAGATGAGAATGACGATAAATATTTTCCATTATTCCCGTGACCTTATAATCATACCTTTTATTAAATGTTAGGATTTTGCCTATCGGATCTTCATTCCCGAAAATTCGTGCTGCAAGCTGTCTTGTTAAGATAATCGAGTTTTTATTAGAAAGGGCCGACTCAGCATCTCCTTGAATGAGAGGAAATGAGAAAATGTCAAAGAAATCTGGTTCTACACAAGCAACTTCAACATAATTGAATGATTTGTTTTTATATTTTACCATACCTCCTGCAAAATCGAAAGAAGTTGCTTTTATTACTTCGGGCAATTCTTCCTTCATTGCCTGCGAGAGGGGGCCAGGAGTTAAGGCAACATGGAGTTCGTTTCCCCCATAATCAGAATATTTTACGACCCTGTAAATCTGATCTGCATTTTTATGAAATCGATCATAGCTCAGCTCATCCTGAATCCAAAGTAAAATAAGAATCGTACAAGCCATTCCAATAGCTAAACCAGCAACATTGATGAACGAATAGGCTTTGTATTTTAAAAAATTTCTAATGACAATTTTAAGGTAATTTGTAAACATGTTTATTCCTCTTCTTTGGAATAGCGCAAAGATCATGGCGTATAGGTTTTATGCTATGCCCTTTGCGCCATGCGCTATGCCAATTATTCGTATCTCAAACTTTCAACTGGATTCGTAACAGCAACTTTCAAAGACTGAAAGCTTACTACTATTATTGTAATGAATAACACCAACAATCCTGCAATGACAAAAAATAACAAGCTCAAATCAATATGATAGGCAAAATTTTGCAGCCATTTTTTTGCCCCATAATATGCCAGGGGCCAGGCGATTATATTCGAGATTGCCACTAAAATAATAAACTCTTTTGAAAGGAGTCGGACAATACCTGGTATCGTAGCTCCCAAAACCTTCCTGATTCCAATTTCCTTTGTGCGTCGCTCCGAGGTGAATGATGCAAGGGCGAAGAGCCCGATACACGCAATTACAATTGCCAAACCTGCTGCATATCTAAATATTGTGCTCAATTGATTATCAGATTCATACATTTCAGCAAAGTCTTCATCAAGAAACGAATAGACAAAAGGATGTTGTGGATTTATTTTTTGCCATACCGATTTAATACTCTCAATTGCAGAAGGAATATTCCCTGCTTGTAATCTAACAACAAGATGATAAGGTTTCGGCGCTAACATGAAAATAAGCGGTTCAATTTTGCTTGCCAAGGAACGGTGATGAAAATTTTTCATGACACCAACAATTGTTCCGGTTCTTCGAAGAAA
>CBFDBN010000132.1:0-8758 GCA_965603055.1 uncultured bacterium
CAGCTTCCCGACACCTGCCCGGTCTGCGGCAGTCATGTGGTTCGCTTGCCCGGTGAAGCAGCTCATCGCTGCCAGAATCTTTCCTGTCCCGCTCAATTAAAACAGCAAATCCACCACTTTGCCAGCCGTGGTGCCATGGATATTGAAGGATTGGGTGATAAACTGATCGATCAATTGGTGGAAAAAGGTCTGGTCAAAGATACTGCCGATCTCTATTTTTTAACCAAACCACAATGGTCAAATCTTGAGCGGATGGCTGATAAATCGGCTCAAAATATAATTGATGCTTTGGAGAAAAGTAAAAACATCTCATTAGATAGATTTATTTATAGTCTTGGTATTCGTTTCGTAGGTGAACATTCAGCAGTCTTGTTAGCCAATCATTTTAGAACGCTATCCAATCTAAAAAAAACTACGTATGATGACTTACTTACAATTTATGAAATTGGGCCACAAAGCGCCCAAAGTCTTGTTCAATTTTTTGATGAGCCGAAAAATTTAAATACTATCGACCGTTTACTGAAAGCTGGAATCAAAATTCAACAAAAAGAAGCAGCGGCAAGCGATCAATTAGCTGGTAAGACCTTTGTTTTTACCGGCACCCTGGAGAGGATGACCCGGGACGATGCAGAAAAATTGGTAGCATCCCTGGGCGGTCATGCGGCGTCATCAGTCAGCAAAAAAACTGATTATGTCGTGGTCGGTGCAGAACCTGGCTCAAAAGCAACTAAAGCAAGGGAATTGGGGGTCACTGTTTTGAATGAAGAAGAATTTAAGCAGTTACTTAGCAACTTAAAAAATTAGCATTCTGCTTCACAACAGTATAGAGGATCTCAAAATTTTGACTGCTGTAGTCAACTATATCGGACAGGTCATTGTTATCACTCTAAAAATTTTCTTTGGACTATTTTTTCCAATAATTTTTAGCTGTATCATTCTTAATATTCTTTCCAAAGAGCAGAATCGAAGATTATACTACATCGGTGGTTGGAAGGCGCTGCTGGTCACGTCCTGGATTGGGACTCCAATTCATGAATTCAGTCATTATTTATTTGCTGTTCTCTCCTTTCATAAGGTAATAGATTTGAAATTATTCCAACCCGATCCTGAGACAGGGTCGATGGGATATCTTTATCACAGCTACAAAGTCGATAATTTTTATCAAGCTGTTATCGGAAATACATTTATCGCCATCGCCCCATTTTTCGGTGGAGCGGCGGTGATCTATTTAATCAGTTCATTTGTTTTTCCTGAGTTTTCACTATTTTCTGAATACGTCCCTCGAGTTTATTACCTGACAATCAACAACGCATTGGAATGGAAAAGCTATTTATTATTCGGAAAAACGGCTTATAATTTTTTCAATTACCTGTTTGATACCATTTTTTCTCCCGATATGCTGCGGGATTGGAAGCTATATGTCTTTCTCTTTCTGACGTTAGGAATTGCCAATCATCTTTCGCCATCAGCATCTGATTTCAAGAATTTCTGGTATCCAATTACTGTTTTACTCATAACCATTGGTTTATTAAACCTTTTTATCTACCCACTCGTCAAGGAACCTCAAATGATCATCATCACCGCATCAAAATACATCTTTGTTTTTTTGCCAATTTTATATCTATCCATATTCATCAGCGTCCTCGGTTTGATCATTACC
Source organism: uncultured bacterium (assembly GCA_965603055.1). Classification (GTDB taxonomy): domain Bacteria; phylum Zhuqueibacterota; class Zhuqueibacteria; order Thermofontimicrobiales; family Thermofontimicrobiaceae; genus CBFDBN01. The sequence continues at coordinate 1,661 of CBFDBN010000132.1, forward strand.
TACCTGTTTTCAGGTATGGTCTGGCTGTTTCGAAGATAAAAAAAGGTAATTGGGTAATTCGGTAATAAGGTAACCGGGTAATTGGGATATGAGGGGATTTATTAATTGGATTTATATTATTTAAGATTTGAAAAAAAAGCTGCTGCCAAATTTTTAAAAACAAAACCAATCCCCTTAGCCAGGTTACCTAATTACCTCAATTACCCCAGTTACCTAATACCCCATTACCCTTTTAAGTAATCAATCAAATAACTCATGAACAACCCGAATCGTGGTTTCAATATTGTCGCGTGATAGATTGAGATGGGTCACCGCGCGGGCAAGTGTGTGACCAAATTGAACCATCAGGATTCCTTTTGCCTTTAATTTTTCCAATACTTCTGCCACCGAAAAACCTGATTGCGAAACATCAAATATGACAATATTCGTTTCTATATGTTCAGGATTAACCTGGAAGCCTTTGATTTTTGCCAGCTCTGTTGCCAGTATTCTGGCATGTTTATGATCATCTGCCAATCGCGCGACATTATTTTCCAGGGCATAAAGCGCCGCAGCAGCCAGAATTCCTACCTGTCGCATACTGCCGCCTAATTTCTGCCGTGCTTGATGTGCTCGTTTGATAAAGCTTTTCGATCCCGCCAAAATGGAGCCGATGGGTGCTCCCAGCCCCTTTGAGAAACAAAACATGAGCGAGTCAAAATATTGTGCGTATGCTCTGGCAGAAATTCCGGTTGCCACACAGGCATTGAGCAACCGGGCACCATCCAGATGCATTAAAATATCATTTTCTACAGCTATGCTGTGAATGGCTTTAATTTTTTCCAATGGATAAATTGAACCGCCGCCCCGGTTATGGGTGTTTTCCAGGCAAATTAACGTGGTTGCAGGAGTATGCATACTGGGTATTCGAATATCACGCTGGATTTGTTCTGGATTCAGAATTCCTCGTTCCCCGATAATCGTATTTAATTGAATCCCTCCGAAAACAGCCGCGGCTGCCGCTTCATAATTAAAAGTATGTGACTCTCGTTCTACAATCACCTCATCGCCAGGATGAGTATGCGCCAGAATTGCAATCGTATTCGCCATCGAACCAGAAGGCGTAAATAACGCTGCTTCCTTGCCCAACATGTCAGCTACATTTTCCTGGAGCTTATTCATAGTTGGATCATCACCAAAAACATCATCGCCAACTTCAGCCTCTGCCATTGCGCGTCGCATTTCAAGTGAAGGCTTGGTAACTGTATCGCTGCGCAGGTCAATAATTTTGTTCATTTCTGTCCTCCAATTATGATTTTTACATTTTTAAATTGAGAAATAATAATAGTGATTATTTTTTTAAAAGTCAATCAGATAAAAGAATTAATTTTATTTCTATAGTTCTTATAATAATGACAAAACAAGTGTATTCCCTCAGTTGCGGATTATTTTGGTATACCCTTCCGAAGGTTCAGAACCTTCGGAAGGATTTCTTGCTATCAATAACCAAGCGATTACAAAAATGTCTAAATTGTTATTGCATTTATTATAATTATTTCATACATTTAGTTGCATTATTGGAAGAAGTTGGGCTGGTCGCTTTATCCACCTGCTTTCAATTATAGATTGAAACTTTCACAATTTTGATAAAAAGCAGACAACATTCTCATGTCAAATATCTTAACATACAAAATCCCCGATTCGTTAGACTCTCAAACGAACATTACTAAAATTTCCAATCAGTTCTCAATTAAAAAAGAATCTCCAATTCATCACAGGCAAATGTTTTTCGATACATTCGATTGGCGGCTGTTCAATAATGGTTCTGTTTTGATCCGGGAACGTAATGAATATTGTATGAGTTCTTTACAGGCAGAAACAGTCTTTGAAAAAGCTATCGTTAAAGCCAGTCGCCAGCCCCGGTTCTGGTGGGATTTTCCCGATGGTTCAATGAAAGAGGCATTAAAAAAACAACTTGATGTTCGGGCGCTGATACCCCTGGTTGAAATAGAGAAATCCATCACTCCTATTCGAATACTTAATAAGGACGAAAAGACTGTCCTGAAGATTAGACTTGAAAATATCGTTTTGATTCAAGAAAGTCACAAAAATAAACTTATTGATTGCATCAAACTTCTGCCAGTTCGAGGTTACGATCAAGAATTTGATGGATTTAAAAATTGGCTGAAAAAGATTGGGATTAATGAGGAAACAAAACAGGTTTTCTTGCTGGCATTGGAAGCCGTTGGGAAAGAACCAGGAGATTATTCTTCAAAGTTAAGTTTTACTTTACAACCCGAAATGACTGCCCGAGCAGCAACAAAAGTGATTTTACGCTTTTTATTAGAAGTGATTAAAAAGAATGAACAAGGCGTTATCGCTGACATTGATATAGAATTTCTGCACGATTTCAGGGTTGCCATGCGGCGCACTCGGTCGGCATTATCGCAAATCAAAGGTGTGGTTCCCAGGGATGTTCGAGATCAATTCAAAGGAGATTTCGCTCTCTTGCAAAAATCATCCAATCACCTGCGGGATCTGGATGTTTATCTTCTCAGCAAAGCAAAATATCAGCAGATGCTGCCAGAACATTTGCGCCCTGGATTGGAACCGCTTTTTAACCAACTTCAAAAAGAGAGGAAGGCAGAGCATAAAAATTTAGTGAAGGTAATTAGCGCTGATTCCTATACAAAACTCATTGAATCTTGGGATACTTTTTTAGATTCATTGAAAGATCAGCCAGAAACGAAAAATTCGAGCAAACCTGTGATTAACCTCGCCCAAAAATTTACACGGAAAGCATATAAAAATGTTATTGAATTGGGGAGTCAAATCAAGGATGATAGTCCTGCTGCTGAATTGCACCAGCTTCGGATCGAATGTAAAAAGCTGCGCTATTTGTTGGAATTTTTTGCATCGCTATTTCCCAAACAAGAAATTTCACTGCTGATCAAACAATTGAAGAAATTGCAGGATAATTTGGGTGACTTTAACGATCTATCGGTTCAACAGAAAAGCTTGAAGAAATATCTTGAATCCATTTTTTCAGAAAATAGCGATTCTCAAAAAACTGCTTCAGCTATTGGCGGATTGATTGCAAGCCTGTATCAACAGCAGCAGAACGTTCGTAATGCTTTCGCCCAAACCTTTGCGGAGTTTAGCGGGCAGGACAATGAAAAGATTTATCAAAAACTTTTTGCTTAAAAGATACGAGCTTTTTATATAGGTTTAATCTTGAAGAACCGGAAGTGCAATCCCTTTATGGATTGCTTGCATCGCATAAAGGCGATGCACTCCATTTTTCAGCGTTTCTTAGATGTGAAAATTTAGGAGTTCTATTTTGTCAATCATCGCATTATATCATATTAAAGGCGGCGTTGGAAAGACCGCAGCAGCCGTAAATCTGTCATACCTCGCTGCACAAGATGGCGCCAAAACGCTGCTGATCGATCTTGATCCCCAGGGTTCAGCATCGTTCTATTTCAGGGTGAGATCATCAAAAAATTTAAAATCCAGATTGCTGCTCAGGGGCGGGAAAAAAGTCGACAAAAATATTAAAGGCGCGGATTATGAAAACCTGGACATCCTGCCATCGACGCTGTCTTATCGAAAGCTGGATATTAGATTGAATAGCTTAAAAAAATCGAAGACCAAATTGAAAAAGGTTCTGCAGCCGTTTAAAAAAGAGTACCGATTTATTTTTATTGACAGTCCGCCGAATATCACGCTGGTTTCAGAGAATATTTTTGATGCGGCGGACATCCTTCTCGTCCCGGTGATTCCAACAACGCTTTCGATGTTGACTTATGAAAAACTTTATCAATTTTTTAAAGATCAAAAGCTGGATCGATCTAAAATCATCGCTTTCTTTTCAATGGTGGAGAAGCGGAAGAAGTTGCATCGGAAAATTATCAACGAGAAAGCTGAACAGGGCAGGAAAAAATTTTTAAATAGTCATATCCCTTATGCTGCTGATATTGAAAATATGGGAATCCATCGAGAGCCAGTTATAAAATTCAAACCGAATTCTATGGCAACCCAATCCTATAAGCAACTCTGGACTGAAATAAAGCAGCTCATTTCCCTGCAAAACGGCACAGCATAAAAAAAACGAATATCGAATATCGAATTTTGAATTTAAAAATGAACAAAGAAATCGAGCGAAAATTTCTGGTCAATCAACTGCCAGATAATTTACAACAATATCCATCAACAAAAATTATTCAAGGATACCTTGCTATCACTGAAGATGGGACAGAAGTGAGATTGCGCAAAAAGGGAGATCGCTATTTTCAAACCGTAAAATGCGGATTTGGTTTGCAGCGAGGTGAAGCTGAGATCGAGATCTCACAAGATCAATTTGAAAAACTGTGGTGGATGACTGAGGCAAAGCGTATCGAAAAAGTTCGTTATGAAATTGATCATTCGGGAATGAAGATTGAATTGGATATTTACAGTGGGATTTTGAAGGGACTGAGTGTAGCGGAAGTTGAATTTTCTTCGATTGGACAGGCGAATTTGTTTGTTCCACCAAGCTGGTTTGGTGAAGAAGTGACTGTGGATGAGCGATATAAAAATAGAAATTTGGTTATTCATGGAATGCCAGGTGACAATCATTAAAATTTTCCCACGAAACACGCGCAATATACTAAAACATTTTTGTGTCTTTTCGTGTATTCAGTGGGCAAAAAAAACAGTAACAACTTTTTCATCATTAGACAATTCATGTCTGGAGAAAATACAATTCAATGTTAGAACAAATCGACCTCTCCAAAAAACTAAAAAAAACCGAATACAAATCCATCATCAATGATCTCGAAATCAAGTTAGGCGAACTGCAGCGCAAGGCATGGGAGTTAAAAATTTCCATCATCGTCGTTTTTGAAGGCTGGGGTGCTGCTGGTAAAGGCACGTTGATTAATCGGCTGATGTTAGCGATGGATCCCCGAGGTTTTACAGTTTATTCCATCAAACCTCCGAACGAAGAAGAGAGCTTTCGACCATTTCTATGGCGGTTCTGGATCAAAACGCCAGAAAAGGGTCGCATCACAATTTTCGATCGAAACTGGTATCGCCGGGTGCTGGTTGAACGGATTGACAAGCTTGTTTCTGAAAAAGATTACCAACTGGCTTATAATGAGATCAATGCCTTTGAACGACAACTTGCCGAAGCTGGTTTTGTGATTGTCAAGTTTTTTCTGCATATCACAAAAAAGGAGCAGAAAAAACGCTTTGACGCATTGTTAAGTAATTCATCAACCTCATGGCGAGTAACAAAGGAAGACTGGAAACACCACAAGCAATATGATGAGTATGTTGTTGCTACAAATGAAATGATTGACAAGACCGATACTGATTTAGCGCCCTGGACGATTGTTGAAGCCCACGATCGGCGTTTCGCCACTGTAAAGGTATTCCGAACAGTGATCGATGCAATTGAACGACGGATTGCTACAATGCAGACAAATACATCCTGTGAAGCACCTAAGCTTCAAACAATTCAGGCGGAAGATTCGCTGGTATCAATTTTAAATCAAATTGATCTTTCCAAAACACTGACCCGGGAAGAATACCAGAAATCGTTAAAAAAGTATCAAGCCAGAATTCGTGAGTTGGAGCATGAAGTCTATCGAAAGCGAATTCCAGTGGTGATTGTCTACCAGGGCTGGGATGCTGCTGGAAAAGGGGGCAATATCAAGCGGTTGGTTCGAGGAATGGATCCCCGCGGCTATGAAGTTGTGCCGATCGGATCTCCCAATGATTTTGAAAAGAGCCATCATTACCTCTGGCGCTTCTGGATGAAAATTCCTAAAGCGGGTCATTTCACGATTTTTGATCGATCATGGTATGGCAGGGTGCTGGTCGAGCGAATCGAAGGATTCTGCACCGAAGAAGAATGGCGCCGGGCATTTCGTGAGATCAAAGAGATGGAAGAACACCTGGCAAATTTCGGCACGATCATTATCAAATTCTGGCTCCACATCAATGAAGCAGAGCAATTGCGGCGCTATGAAGATCGGGAAGCAACTCCCCATAAACAGTGGAAAATCAACGAGGAAGACTGGCGTAATCGAGACAAGCGGGATCAATATCAAATCGCTGTGGATGAAATGCTGTTTCGAACAAACACGACTTATGCACCGTGGACGATCATTGAGGCGAATTGCAAGCTATATGCCAGGATTAAGGCATTGAAGACAGTAATTAAGGCAGTTGAGCAGCGGATTTGATTTCATTACATAATTTTTCTAACCCAGGATATTGATCCACATCAAACCATTTAATCCGATCATCTTTTCGAAACCAGGTCAATTGCCGTTTGGCATAATTCCGACTTCGCTGTTTAATTAATCGTACCATTTCATCAAATTCGATCTTTTGATCTAAGTATTCAAATACTTCTCGATAACCTACTGTTTGCATGCTGTTCAATTTTGAATGATATCCCATCTTTTGTAATTGAATAACTTCATCAACAAGTCCCTGTTCAAACATGAGGTCAACTCGATCTTCAATTATCTGATAAAGATGCTTTCGATCTCTTGTTAATCCCACAAATACCGGTTCAAAACTTGCAATTATATTCTCCTGATTTTGAAATTCAGATAGTGGAATTCCTGTTAACTCATACACTTCCAATGCCCTGATAATCCGATGTTTATCATTGGGATGAAGTTTTTCAGCAGACATCGGATCGGTCTTTTTAAGCCGTTCATACAAAACTTCAAGTCCACGTTTCGCTATCTCTCTTTTCAATCGAGCTTTAACCTGTTGATCAAATACCTGCCTTTCAAAAAAACCATCGACCAGCGCCCGAATATAAAGCCCTGATCCACCAGCAACTATCGGAAATTTATTCACATTCAATAGCCTGTCAATCGTCTGCCGAGCTTCACGACTAAATTTCCCGGCGCTGTAATATTCATCCGGATATTTAATATCAATGAAATGATGCGGAACACTGGCGAGTTCTTCTGGTGTTGGCTTGGCTGTTCCAATATTCATATATTTATAAACCTGGCGAGAATCGGCAGAAATGATTTCGACATTGTTTAATTTTTTAGCCAGGTCTAATGATAATCCTGTCTTGCCAACAGCCGTTGGTCCTACAATAAGCAG
>CBFDBN010000133.1:0-8744 GCA_965603055.1 uncultured bacterium
GAAAACTGCACGGCGGGATCTGTACGGGGGACATCGGGCAACTGCTGTCCCTACCGTGATAATTTAGCAATTGGGTAACTGGGTGATTGGGTAATTAGATTTAATAGAACACATTGAGAATCGAATATGAATTCAAAATTTAAATGGCAAAGATACCAAGGCAATCCCGTCTTTCCCGCCGTTCCCGGGACGTGGATGGAAGATCAGGCAGCAAACCCTGATTTGCTTTTGATTGAAGATACCTATTTTATGTATTTCCGAGGTCAGCAAGGGGGGCATGACAGAATCGGACTGGCAACGATACCCAAAAAAGATTTTGATGGAAAAACCTGGAAAATTCACACCAATCCAGTTATTGATGTGGGTAAACCCGGCGATCCTGATGAAATCCATGTGCTTGATCCGGCAACCGTTTTGGTGAATGGAAAAATTTATCTTTATTACTCAGCCGTTAGCCCGAGCTGTGATCGATCGATTTGTTTAGCGACTTCGGAAGATGGATTTTATTTTAAAAAACACCAAAAAAAAACCATCGTCATTGGCGGTGGACCGGAGATCGTTTTTAAAGATGGGGAATATTACCTGTACTATTGGCAGCCAGTTGGAAACAGCAGCGGTTTTGAAATCCATCTATCCACTTCACGAGATGGCTTCAATTTTGAAAAAGCTGCAGCCGATCCTGTTTTGCCAATTGGATCAGAGGGTAACTGGGACAGCCATACTGTGGAAACGCCTCGTATTTTCAAAGAAAACAATTTGTATTATATGGTTTACTGCGGTTCAGACCGCTATGACGATTACCCCTGGCATGCGGGATTGGCGACTTCCCATGATCTGATTCACTGGAAAAAATTTGAGGGAAATCCCATATTTTCTCGCGGCGAAAAGGGACAATGGGACGAAGGGGCAATCTGGTTCACAACTGTGGAAAAGATCAATGGGATTTTTTATATGTGGTATGAAGGCTATGGCGGCGGAACAGCTCGATGGGAGCCTTATGGAACCTATTTGAAAGAAGGGAAGTCTCAAATCGGAATGGCAACGTTAGCTGCTGAATATTTTTATATATCCCCGTAGCGTACTGAAATGCAAGTGACTAAATTGATCTAAGGTTGTTATACCTCAAAACAACTACCACCTGGGGAATACAAGCATAATTGGCACCCCGGTAAATTGGGAATTACTCTAAAAATTTTAAAGCATAACAAATTTGTCCTAAATCACTTTTTTTTTATGATAAGAGTATTACTTGTTGATCTGGTTTTTGAGGCTACGGATTTCACTTTCCATCCGAATCATTTTGGAATTAATCTGCTGAAATCTTTGGGGGGATAGAATAACAGGCGCTTGTACTGCAGTATTCATGCCCTCGTTAATCAAATTCGGATTATAATGTCGCGGTTTTTTAGGATTAAAACGGGCAGGCCACATTCGTTCAATACGCGGAAAAACTTTCAGAACCCGGTTGTGTCTAATAAAATTAATCGAAACACTTGTTCCCGGCTCCGTTTGTCCAATTTGTCTTTTCAGAACACCTGGACTGGAAAGATTCATTTCATTATATTTTACCAGTTGATCCCCTTTCTTTAACCCAACTCGCGCGGCTGGTGAATCGGGGATTACCCGCGTTATTATCAATTTATTATAATTAGACGAATCAGCATCCAATTCAATACCCAGCCATTTAATTTGCTGATGGTGCAACTTTATGACACGATTGACCAGTCGAGCAACATGGCTAATTGGTATAGCAATGCTGCTCTGTTGCGAATAGTCTAAATAATTTGGACCGATCAAAGATATCTCTGCATCTACCTGCGCTGAAATGATGCCAATGATTTCACTCTTGAGATTGAAAACAGCGCCTCCAATATTGCCAGGATTTATCGGCGCAGAAAGAATAAATCGTCCATCTTCTGTATAGCCATTAACAAGACCAAATGAAGAAAAAGGAGAAACACCCATAGAATTGCCAAGTACCATGACAAATGAATAGATTGGAACATCGTCCGAATTACCTATTTTTATTGGCTTCAGGCTTTGTTCTTCAATTTTCAAAATAGCCAGCCCGGTTTTCTCGTCAGTTCCAATATATTCGGCTTCTAATTTTCTTCCATTGCAAAGCGTAACTTTTATATCTTCAAAATCTGCTAAAATCGAGCTCCGGGTAATGATATATCCATCCTGGTTGTAAACAACTCCAGAACCGACCGTCCAATAGTTGTCTTTTTTCTCCTCATGACTATTTTTAAAAAGTGAGAGCAAGCCATTATCTTTGTCAATCGTGTAAGAGTGGGTGGATTTTGCGGAGACCGTAACGACAGAATTTTTGGCAAACCTAATAAGCTGTCCAATTTCAGCCTGCAGGTTTTCTAACGTGGGTGTTTTTTGTGAAAAAAGACTGGCTACGAATAAAAAACTTATTAAACAAATGACGATAAATATTTTCATGGATTTTACTAATTCACTGGTACTTTAAAATAATCCAAACCCTGGTTCAATCCTGTAATGCAAAGAAGCTGATCCATTAAACCAGGGTTTGGTATGTTCTAAGTAACATTATAAAAATAATAAAATTTAATACTTTAAAATAATGGTTAATAAATGTTAGATTCTGATGCAGGCATGGCTCCATACCTTAATTTATTATCTTGAATAATATGTATTGAATCAGGTTCTACATTTTTATCAATTGTTTGACGATTTTCGCCAGGAATTTGATAATTTACATTTGGAACCTGTTGTTTTTCAATAATATAAAAATATCGCTCATTTGTTGCAGAGTCGACCTTTTCCACCCCCCCCTGGATCCACTCCTCATTAATATTAGCCTGAGGTGGAGAAAAACGACTTGATTTGCTCATAATAAAAACGGTAAACAAAGCCACAACAAGGACAGCAGCCCCGAACAAATAAGCCGGCAGTCGAAATTGTCCAACCGGAAACCAGCGATTGCTCTGGCGCCTGGCTAAACGACTTTCCCTGTTAATTCGAGCACGCAAAATCGTTTCAAAATCAGGCGAAACTGTTCTTTTAGGAAGCTCTCGTAAATTTTGAATCAGACCTTTTAATTGACTGACATTCGTTTTGCATCTCAGGCAATCTTTCAGGTGTTTCTCCATCAGGCTTTGATTTTGGTGATCAAGCTCTCCTTCGATATAGTCAGAGACCATTCCCTTAAACCGTTGACAACTGTCGTTCATAAATATCCCTCAAGTTTTTTGAGCTATAATTTCTGTAATTGACACCCACAATTCGCTTAGATTTTGGAACAAGCTATCTACTTCCATTTTAAGTATAGAGAACAACTCACGCTTATTGTGGTTTTCTATTATGTAGTTAATAGCGTTCTAAAATATGCTTTAACTTTTCTTGCAATTTAAGACGACCGCGATTGACGCGGGATTTAACAGTGCCCAGCGGTATATTTACAATCTGACTAATTTCTTCGTAAGAGAGTTGTTGAACATCTCGCAGTAAAATTACTTCCCGAAATTTTGGAGATAGCGCATCTATCTCTTTGTGAATAATTTCTTCTTTCATTCGACCATCAACATCTTTCTCGGGATTGTACGCTTCATCAGAGATGTCGTAGTCTTTTTCATTGTAACCTAAGTCTGATATTGAAAAGAATTTCCTCCTTTTTCGTTTTCTAAGTTCTGTTTTAGCTAAATTACCGGCAATCGTGTAAATCCACGTAGAGAATTTAGCCACTTTTTGATAGGCTTTCCGATTGCGATAAACTCTTAAAAACGTTTCCTGAACCAGGTCTTCTGCTTCTTCAGTATTACCCAAAAATCTATATACAAAATTCAGTAACTGGTTCTTATATCTTTTGACAATTAAATCAAAAGCGTATAAATCACCGTTCTGAAATCTTTCAATCAAATCTTCATCTGAAGGTCTTGAACCTTTTCCATCCTCGCGCATCAAGCTGTCCTTACTAAAATTTTAACCTAATCTTTTTCTTAAAAGTTCCCAAAATTTTTTTTGTTACGCTTTAATCAATTTATATAATAATAACTCCATCACTAAACCAGGCTTCTGATAACCAGTTTTTAAATGTAAATCCGCTTCAGCGAGATAGCTGAATGAATTTCTATATTGTTCAGCCGAAAAATTTTTAGACTGCCTCATCATATCATTGACAAAGTAATAGCCCAAACCGGTAACTTTCATTAAATCGTTTATCGCCCGATTGCCCTTTCGTATATTTTCGCTTATTTTCATAAGATTCACAAAATGACGCATCATTTGAATAATCATTCCAGTTGGAGACTCACCCTGCTCTAATAATTTGTTCAAAATAGCAATTGCCCGGGGAAATTTCTTTTCTCCAATGGCATTGCATAATTCAAAAATATTAAATTGTTTTGAAATGCTGGTAACTCTCTGGACATCCTCTAAAGTAATTTTCACGCGTGGGTGAATGTTGATCTGAACTTTTTCCAACTCATTGACCAAATCAAGTAACGAATTTCCCACCTGCGCCTGTAACAATTGAATTGCTTCCCTTGCTATGGCTAACTTTTTTGATTGAACATAACTTTCCACCCAGGCAGGTACTTCATTATCGTAAAGTTTACGACAGTCAATGGATAACGCCTTGTTGAAAATCGCCGTAAACCATTTCCCGGCCTTTTTACGCCCCGGTAAACTGAGAATCAAACAGGATGATTCTGATGGATGGCTGACATAATCTGCCAGGTGTTTCAAATCAGTTGGCTTCAGTTGATGAACATCTTTGACAACAACCACCCGACGTTGAGCCATCATCGGAAACGAACTGGCAACGTTTATAATTTTATCGGCTTGAGTTTCACTGGCATAAAAAATATCCAGGTTAAAGTCCTTTGCTCCCGAATCCAGGCTGGTATCAATTAACTTATCAATAAGCTCATCGTGAAGATATTTCTCCTCCCCATAAATCAAATAAACGGGCGCCAAATCACCCTTTTTCAAGTGATCGATTGCTTTAGAGTATGTGATTTTATTCGATTTCGTCGCTGTTTGAGCCATATTTTTTCGAGAAACTCATTTAAATATTCAAATGGGACGTAATTGTCCGTTGTTAATCCACAAGCGTCAACCTAAGCTCTTTTTTAACGCAGAGAAAGCAAAGTAGACGCAAAGAGCGCAGAGGTTTTAAAATTTCAATTAATTTCTCTGCGATCTTTGCGTCTAAGTTAGTGCTGATAATTTGTAGGTAAATCCTGAAAATCATACAATATTTCTTAAGTTGACGCTAATTGTTGTTAATCGCCCGTTGTATAAATAGATTGAATTACAACCGAACCCAAAAAACTAACTACTGACTAATAACTTTCTTTGTCATTTCTTTTTTATACGCCAACCTGAGCGTAAATGCCAGCCCTCCCCAGAGCAAACCCAGGATAAGAATCATCATGATTACAGCCGTTGTTTCCATTTTTTAATTCTCAATGCTAAAAATTCGATTGGTAATTTTTTTATTTAAAATAATGAATAGAATAATTACCACAGCCCATTGAAAAATACAGGTACCCAACGAATATGTGGTAAACGGGTTCCACCATGTTTCAGGAGACCAGGTTACCGATTGCCAGAACCACCATACAATTAAGACGATGAATTCTAACGGAATGATGTACTTAATTAAATATTCGTACCATTTTCCAATATTGATATCATTTCCGATTTGATTGACGAATTGCTCACGGAAACCTTTAGCACCATAGATAATTACAGCCATCACAAAAAAGAAGCCACTCACCATTAGCCCGACACCCCATGCCCAGTCCTGGTTTCCAAAAAACTCGAGACTGATTGCCGAAGGAATTCCCAGCACGAATGCAGCTATTCCGACATAAAGAATTGCCCGATGTCTCATTATTCCCATGTCGATTAGATTCCGGGTAACCATTTCGATCATTGCAAGGAGTGAGGACAATGCTGCAAAGCTGAGCGCCAGGAAAAATATTGCCGTAAAAATTGCTCCACCGGGAATTTTAGCAAACAGGTTGGGAATCCAGATGAATGCCAGCCCGGTATTTGCCGGACCGACTTCAGCCAGTACTTCTGTTGGAACCAGCCCCAGTTGCGGCGCCAGGGCAAACACAGCCGGGAAAATCATGAATCCTACCAGTACCGAGGCAGAGTTGTTACCTAATCCGGTAATAAATGAATTGAGTACAATATCTTCACGCTTTTTCAGATAAACTCCATAAGTAAGCAACAATCCCCATCCAGCGCCGGTTGACCAGGCAGATTGGGTCAGTGCATTGAGCCATACTTTGTGATCAAGCAGCCGACTCCACTCCGGATTGAACAAAAAATTGAGACCTTCCAACGCCCCCGGCAGGGTTAGCGCCCGAACGACACCGACGATGAGCAGTAAAAACAATGAAGGAATGAGAATTTTATTGGCACGTTCGATTCCCCTGACAACCCCGCGATAGATGATGATCGATCCAATGGCAATTGAAAAAAAATGAAAAATGATCGGCTGAAACCGGGTAGTTGAAAATTGGGTCCAGTAATCCATTCCTGAAACGCCAGTAAGATCGCCCATGATTGACGCCACAAAATATTTCACACACCAACCCATTACAACCGAATAATAGAACATGATTGCCATGGTGCAGAAACCCACAAATCCCCCCATCCAGGTAAACCTTTTCCCGATTAATTTTCCGAATGCGCCAACAGTTCCCCGGCGCATGGATTTTCCGATGGCAAGCTCAGTAATTAACAATGGAATTGACCAGGTAAAAAGAAACAGGATCCACGGTATTAAAAAAGCAGCCCCGCCATTTTGAGCCGCAATTCTCGGAAACCGCCAGATATTACCAGTTCCAATCGCCATCCCCAACGCCGCCAACAGCAATGCCCATCGCGTCGAAAAGTATTCCTTTTTCTCCATTCAGCAACCTTCGATCTATTTTTGGGGAGATATTATTACTATTTTTAACATTGTAAATATAGGGTATTTGTAGCAATATTGCAAGAAAAAAACTTCACTTGATTTAATTGTAATAGAAATCGATTAGGGATAGGAATTTGAAATTAGTGGTAGAAAGTTAAAGAAAAGATACTGGATACTTGATTCTTGATATATCCAGCATCGAGTATCCAGCATCAAGCATCCAGTTAATTTTTTCCTAATTTTTCAAATTTCAACAAGGTCATGGATTTCTAAAATTTATTTCAATTCATTTCTCCCACCAACTCCATTAAAATTGCTGACGCTGCAATTCCTGCTGTTTCCGATCTCAATCTTCTTCGCCCTAACGTAAATTTATGAAAACCATTTTCAAGCGCAAAATCGACTTCATTTGCAGAGAAACCTCCCTCCGGGCCGATAAGCACAATGGCGGATTTGAGTTGAATCGATTTTTGCTTCAATTCTTCTATGATTTCATAGAGACTTCTTGCCCTGTCTCCACTTTCAGCAATTAATCCCAATTTTAATAAGCCTTTTTTTCGGATAACATCGTGAACCGTCTGAGCAGGGATTATCTCTGGTAAAACCGAACGTGTTGACTGTTTCATCGCCGCGATGGCAACTTTTCGCCATCGGGAAAGTCGAGAGGCTGTTCCTTCAACAATTGAATGCTCACAGAGAAGCGGAAAGAATGTTGAGACACCAATTTCTGTCCCCTTCTCCACAACCAGGTCGAACCGATTGCCTTTGGGAATCGCCTGTGCTAATGTAAGTTGAAAGTTCGGTTCCCCAGCGTATCTCGTGCGTTTTTGTATTTCGCCCTGTGCGGATTGTTTTGAAATTTTGCTAAGAACAGCAGTGTATAAGTTTCCCTGTCCGTCAACGACTTCGATTACATCTCGCACTTTCTTTCGCACGACACGTACCAGGTGTTTCAACTCATCACCTTTGATTTCCAGGGTATCGTGTGAGATGTTTTTAGGCTCGGTATAGAAAAATTCGCGGTGTCGCATAATATTATTATCAGTTTCAAGAGAAAAATTGTTATTATCTAATCAATTGGTTAATACAATATAAATATAAACCTAAACACAAAGGTCGCTAAGAAGACGCTAAGTCCGCAAAGTTATTTTTAAAAAATATTATAACTTAGCGATCTTTGCGCCTACTTTGAGTTCTTTGTGTTAAAAAACATTTAAATGTTCACACCAATTGCCAACTGGCAGACAAAAATGACAAACTGATTACATCCCAACCTGGACAAGTCAGAACCAAAAAACTGGACCGCTAATTATGCGAATTAAACAAATTTCGCTAATTATTAATTCGCATAATTTGAGTAATTAGCGGAATTCGCGGTCAAAATATTTTTTCTCTTTGTGCAAGAATGTAACTTTTTAGGTACTAATCCCAATTGCTTTTAAAACGCCACTTCCACTTCGGCAATTGCCTCGGGTCGCCATTGCCAATTTAAGCCGCATTCCAACCGGAATACTTCTACATAAGGGAGGTGAAAATGGATACCAGCACCAAACCCAGATCTAAAATGATTGGTACGCAATGTCTCCTTTTGAAACCAAACCGCACCACTATTTAAAAAAATGCCGGCGCTCATTCCAAATTTTAAATTACTCGAGTATTGTTCAACATCTGGTAAAGTTTCAATGTCGATATATCGAACTTTCATGATTGGGAACCGTAATTCCATTCCCCCAAAGGCAAAATTTTCCCCTTCGTAAACTTCGTAATAGCGCCCCCGAATCCTCTCGCTGTAACCCAGAAAGACGCGATCATAACTGGGTATTTTTCCAGAGGAAAGGTC
>CBFDBN010000134.1:0-8714 GCA_965603055.1 uncultured bacterium
TCTCTTAGCAGTGCGGCAAAATTAGCCCAATTCGAATTATAAGCGCCTCCCACCCGACCGTCATTCCACAACATGCCAGAATTGATCTCATTGCCGAGCTGAACCATGTCAGGGATGGTTCCCTGGTCATCCAGAACCTGAATCACTTTTTTAGTGTATTCATAAACGCTATCTTTTAAGGCTTCAAAAGACGCACTTTCCCAGGCGGCTGGTTTCTTCTGATGACCTGGATCAGCCCAGGTATCGGAATAGTGGAAATTTAGCAGCAATTTTAATCCCTTTTGTTTAATGCGATTTGCCATGCAAAGAATTCTCTCCAGATTGTTGTAGTTCTCGGAAGGTGTGTGCCACAATTTTAACCGGATGTGGTTGAAACCATGATCTTTAAATATTTGTAAAGGATCTTTGCCAACGCCATCCTCTTTATAAATGCCGTTGTTGTCCTCGATTTGGGGGATGAAAGAAACATCGGCGCCTTTTATAAAGCCGATCTCAATTGAATCGGTCACAGCTTGTTCCTTGCCAAAATCATTTGCATAAACCTTACTGGCAAACAGAATAGCAATACATAATATCAGATACATTTTCATTGATTTCATAAGATGTAACCTATTAGGCGCTTATGTGTTCATATCGACCAGTTTGTTTTCGATGATTGATTATTGAAGCCACTCATGTAACTATTTTAATTGAGAATTGTGCATTGTCAATTCTCAATTGATAATTGATATAGTACCTAAATAGCAAACTTCTTGCCCAATGTACAAAAAAATTTTTACCGCGAATTACACTAATTTCTCAAATTACGCGAAGTTATAATTAGCGGAATTAGTTAAATTCGTGTAATTAGCGGTTTCGTTCTGGTGTGTCCAATTTGGGTATTTAATAAAAAGGGCATAAGCCCCGAAGCTTACGCCCTTTTATTTTGTACTTTTTACATTATCAGCATCTGATGTTAACGGATCAACATCATTTTATTGACCTTGCTGAAATCACCGGTAATCATTTTCACCAGATACATACCGGAGGTTACGTTTTTACCAGAATCATCCGTCCCCATCCATTTCACAAAATGATTACCCTGCGGCTGCCAGGTATCAATCAATGTTGCAACCAACTGACCACTGATGTTATAAACCTTGATGCTAACTCGTGCGCCTTCAGCCATAGAATATTTAATCGCAGTACTTGGATTAAATGGATTGGGATAGTTTGGTTCCAGGGCGTAATCGAATGGCACATCGATCTTATTGTCGCGAACCGCTGTGGGTTTGGTAAGATCCGGCGGCGGAAATTCAACATACAGGTTTTCCCATCGCCAAGATACGACTGGCAGGTCATAGCTGGTGGGCCATACTGTCTGTGGCCAGGGACTCCCTTCATGTATATGATCCGGATGTATATATTGCATATAACGACGACCTCTTACGACACCACCACCCTGGTTTGCTATATAAACTCCCGGCTCATCTGTGGAATAGGTAGTTTTATAGCCAAGCTGGTACCAGCCATTGGGGAATTTGGCCGATACTTTTATGGTATACGAACCGGAATAAATCATATCTCCATCAGGGTCGGTCAATTCGAGAAACCTGTCTGCCCCCCACATATCATGACCTTGAGTAACGGCTAATAATTCACCATCCCAGATTATAAAGACGCTATCCGTACCGGGTCTGAACAAATTATCAGCATTTGAAGAATTAGAGTCAGGATCGGTAGCGTTGGTCATATCTACATTCCAGGTAACGGTCATATCATTGCTAAACACACCATTTGCCGGGACACTGTTAAAGAATTGGCGATCAAATCCAAAGTCGCCTATAGCCGTTTGCTCGGCAGCGTCCTGGAAAACGTGAGTCCGGTTGCCCCCACCAGTTATTGCTGGTTCTTCATAACCATTTGTATCTCCATTAGCAGGATTTAAAAGCCCGGGAATGTAGTTGGGACTTGTTGAATCAAAGCGCGTAGCATGCCATCTGATAAAATATTTATAAAAAATTTCAGTTCCGGGAGGAAATTTAAAAGATTCGTTCGCTGATGTCCATTCCTGTAACAGTGGTTGATAGAATAATTCTATTTCCCCTGCTGCCCATGTGCCACGAGGTCCTCTTAATTCAATTTTATCTCCAACACCACGATCAAATAATCCGAGCGCCTCCAAAGCCTCAGTGCTTACGCGCCAGGTGACAATACTTTCGATTGGTTTGACACCTTTGATTTTTTTGCCGCTAAACCACGTCCAATGTATCGTCGTATCTTTTAAGCCGACCGGGTTTTTAAATTTATGGTCACTGCCATCTTCCCAACTGAAATCGGGTGTGTTTTCAGCAAAGAACTTAAACGATTGTTCAACTCCTGCTGTTACCGAATCTTTATCGAAATAAGCCACACCTGACCAGAAAGAACCATCATAAACACTGTTTTCTTCCCAGGTCAAAATGACCTGTGTGACGTCCCAATCCAATACACCACCGGAAGCTCCACCGTCACCACGTAGTCCTATTGGTCCGTGCACAGTTGGATCAAAACGTTCGGCTTCCATCTCGCCGCCTATATTTACTCTGAAATAAATAGCAACGGTATCCGGTTTTGATTCAAAGGGACGCCAATATTGGTCAACCTTTGTTCCATCGCCAACTTTTGGATGATAATACTGTATATCAAGAACGGAATCTTTCATACCAGAAATAAAGGTCCGTGTATCCCAGGTAAGACCATTTGATGGATTAAATCCTGCTTCCCAACCGCCATCCGTATATGTTCCTACATCTGGAGAATAACCAGTCCAAAATTTGTAATAGAGGGTATCTTCAGGTTCCATATCAACGGTAATTTCCCAATAATCACCGCCAACGTTAGTTAATTCTAAATCCGAATCACTTCCCCAATTAATAATCTTATCTCCCGGAAGAGTCCCAGGGGCTACCGTGTTTAGAGCACCTCGCATCTCAACAAATCCATTCTCAGCCGTAAGAGTATCCAGATTGGTAGCAGTATTTAAACGGAAGGTTACTTTTACAACATTCACATAGGCTTTCCCAGGGGTGGGATCAGCTTCCAGGAAAGCAGTAGCTAAATCTTCACTGGTCTCATCATGTCCGGTAATACCGTTCCCGCCTGTGAAAGTTTCCCCGACTTCTTCCAAAGATTTACGTTGCATTGTCTTGCCATCCGTATGCAGACGTGTACCGCTTATCATTTGAAGAAGTATCTGGTTCTCAAACGCAGTATCGGGTAGGTACATCGTTGAATCGGTATCGGCATCTGGACCATCTTTTTTTACACCGGTTTTATCAGCAGCTTCTTCTGTATCACCCCATACTAAATAATCTACATCCTGTACGAGATCAGAAGCACCATCCCAGTAAAACAATATCATCACTTCACTGCCGTCAGTAAACCCGTTGTTACTGGCGATGAAATCCGTGCCTGGCGCAACCATGTCCGGCACGGAATCCGATTGAGATAATAATTCATAATCTGGATCGAAGCCGAAAGTTGTCATAAAATCAGCCCCTTTATTTGCCACGATAATGTATTGACCATTTTCAATCGTAGCACCATCAGGGAATTTTGCCAGGAAATCGTAGCTATGTGGTGTGAACGTACCATCGACGATATTGATATAGTCATTATCACCCTGGAATGGTGCATCGGTCAGATAATAGTGCGTCAAATCAACAGTTGCTCCAGTGCCATTGTAGATTTCTACAAACTCATTATTCACTGGAGTATTGGGACGATTGGAAAATTCAGTGATCAATAAATGATCCTGCCCAAATGATAATGTAATCATCCCAAGCAACATGATTATACAGCTTAGTAAACTAAATTTTTTCATAAATACCTCCTGAGATTTGAATGTTAAAAACTCGGTTTTAAATTATGAGTCTACTCTAAAAAAATTAAAACCACGAATCCTCCCCAAAAAACGCGGATAGACCTGACGAACTGACACGAATTAATTTTAGAGAATCTATTAAAGGTTCTACTTGGTGAACTGCGCCACGGCGTATCCGCCCTCGGCGGATTATTATTTTTAGAGTAACCCCTGTTTTAGATAGCACACTTCTTTTTGTTTATCAACCTCCTCTCGTTCTAGTTTAAAATGACAATGTTAAGGTAAAATGATTCACATTATTTAAATGAGTGAAGTTCTGGTAAGCATAGCCAGCGCCGAACCGGACTCCATTGGCGATATTGGTTCTGAGTCCAGCACCGAAGGTCAATCCTTTTTCCGCATCTTCAAGAAATATCTCATTAAAACCACCACGGAGAATAAACAATTCATTTAAGAAGGAAAGCTCTGCGCCGACATTGACGCTCTGGGCATTATCACTGGGATTTATGCCATCAGCAGCAAGGGTCAGCCGAAGATTTTCGGTATGCCAGGCATTGTATGAAAGTCCCAGTCGCATAATTAATGGTAAATCGAAACTCTCTGTTTTCAAGCGCCCGACGACACTCTGGTTGTTACCCCGTTGGTCAGGAGCGATGTCAACCCGAACATTTAAATCCTCTCCATCCATTCGCATTTTTGAGCCGAAATTGGATACACTAACGCCCAGCCGCAGTCCAGACAGGGGGGTATCGTAAATCGTACCAATATCAAATGCCATGCCAGTTGCCGTTGAGTTAAATATCCGTTCATTAATATATTTGAATGTACCGCCGATTGAAAAGCGATCAGTTAAACTTCTGCCATAAGAGAAGCCAACTACCATGGATGAGGCATCAAATTTTTCACCAGTTCCCATGGGATTGGCTGGAGTGGTGACATCCATTTCCGCAGTGTTAAGCGCGGTAACGCTAATTCCAATTGTGCCGAATGATTGCATCGGAATTACAATCCCAACGAAGTTAAAATTTAAACCGGGTAACCAGGGTGAATGATCCACCATCAATGCGTATTTCTCATTTCTTGACAATCCACCGGGGTTCCAATAAAGCGCGCTGGGATCATCGGCAAGTGAGACAAAAGCACTTCCCATTGACGAACCCCTGGCACCGACCGGAATTTTGAGAAAGGCTGATGATGATGTTCCAACTTTTTTTACTTCCTGGGCAAAGCCATTAGCATAAGTCATTACTAATAAAATAACAAGCAGAAAAGCGATAAGAGCTTTCTGGTTCTGAGTTGCTATTAGTTTTTTCATTTTTTTTAACACTCTTTTTTATTTATTAAGTTATTTTATAATTGCAAAAGTACCTGTTTTCTGACCGATACCCGGCGCTTCAACATGGTATAAATAAACTCCGTAAGATATTTCAAGATTATCCTTACTAAGTAAATCCCAGATAGCGGTTCCATTATTCAAACCGCTATCCACACCATCTGTTAATCGTTCTATACCATTTATTTCCATCATATTATTAAGCCCACTATCGTGTTCAATTTTATCAACAAGTTCTCCGGAAACATTGAAAATACGAATCGTACATTTGGGCGGTAAATTGATAAAATGAATTTCGCGCTCACCACGTCCACTGGAATAATAATTGAAGGGCTCCCAGACTTCCGCAGCAATATACGGATTTGGAACAACACGAATTTGACTGAGCTGATTTTTTGCCAATTCTTTTGAAATATTTTCTGTTTTCATTTTAAATCGATAAACATCTCTGGAGAGGAAAGGCTTTCGTAAATAAAGGTTTAACGTGTCTCCAGCCTGGGGATTACGTCCATCAGGTGGCTGAAGATTCAGAATAAGCTGCCAGGTGTATACGAGCTTACCTTTATCGTTGGGCTCTAAAAACATAATAACATCAGTGAGATTGGCGTCGGTACTATCAATTGAAAACCTTCCGTCCGTGCCGTTAATTTCTGCGAACGCAAATTCAACCGTTATCCCGCCTTCAGATAAATTCAAGATTTTAAAATTTACATCTCTTGAGGGCATCTTATAAAAACTAATTGCGGTATCTTTCGATGTTGACATGCCAATATCTCCAAAAATCACCTGATAATCTGCGGGATTCTGGACACCTTTTATAGTAAGGAACTGAACCGGACTAAATTGAAATTCATAAATATCATCGCTGGACCATCTTGCTTTTTCCGGATATAATTTTACTTTTTCCTCATTATAAAACGTTAGACGAAAGCCGTCAATTATTGGCAGCTCATCCTCTGCATCTAACTGGGTGCTTTTATCAATCATCACCGAATCAGTTGTAATATTGGTCAAAGTGAAATTTTTGGTCGTTAATTTGTCAAGAACTTTTCCGATAATTAACGTGTCTTCAAACGTAATTTCATACTCGTGACCTTCTTTAATCCAGCGAGGATCAATAATTTTAATTTCAATTTCACCTGAAGAAGTCCCTGTGAAATGATCAAAACTTTCAACCTCTGAAGGAAGATAGCCAGCGACCGGTGCGCGAGGACGAACTATCACAACATTAGTTCCCTGGTTTACAATATTACCTTGTAAATCTACATCGATACGTGGGGGCTTCTCATTTGGTTGAAATCCACCAACTTCATATCCAAAATCATAGGATGTTACTGCGTAAAAATAGCGCTGGCCGTTCACAAGGTTGGAGTCAGTGTAAGAATGGCGAAGTCCAGTATCACTCCCTAAATAAAATTTAATGCCGTTATAATCTATGGGATGGTAACCGGTAATTCCATCTACCTTGTCGAATTGTGCAATGGGATGTCTCAATACAGGAATACCAGATCCGTCCGTTATCACCAAAGGATCCAACATAGCAGCATCGGTGGCTCGATAGATGCGATAACCTTCAAAATCATGGGCTGCCGTTGGATCGATTCGCTTAACATAATGATCCACAGAGTTTTCAGCGACATTATCCCAATACAAGGTAACCTTACCATCGCCGGGAACTGCTGTAACGGTTGGTACCAGAGGGGCTACAGTGAAGCTGTAGTCAGCTTCATACGCTTTTCTGGCTTGTTCTGATTTTCTAATAGCGCTCTGGATATCATCATTTTTTGTAGCTCCGTCCCCAGCCATGGCTACCGTCACCGCCATGCGTTGCCTTTCACCGGGATTAAGCGGGAAGTATCCAGAAGATACACATAGGTCGTACTCACCTGTTCTACGTGGAAGGCTGAAGAACCCGGGCCTCATATAATTAAACATGATAGTCTTATCTGGTTTGGTTTCAAGGCCGAGTGTGAAAGCCGGAAATTGCAAAGCACCGGTAATACCAATGAGATCCGTTTCGCTGACATCGGTTTTATCTATATTTGGCTCTCCTGGTCGGTCTGTACCCACGCCACTTGAAGCGATAAGATCCCCTTCTCCCTCATCACCGGTATTTTCAGCGCCATCAAGTCCTATGTCATCCTGAAACATATCCCAATCGCGGTCGTTATCAAAACCATCGTCGCGGGATTCATCAATCATTGGAGCAAGATTTGCATAATTTTGTTCAGCAGATTTGCCCGGTACAATGAATCCTCTTTTAATTGTATCGCCAACGGAAAAAGATAAATAATTAATGTATCTCACAGCTTTAATGGTTTGTGTAATATCATCAAATCGTTCTAAATGCAATGTTAATACTTCATCGATCAATCCATCAAGATCATCATCAATGGAATTGAAAAATGTATCCTCCTCAACCGTGATTCCCTCGGGAGGTAAATCTATTACTTGACCTAATGTTTTGATGGTACCGCCAGCAGCAGGATATTCAATTACTCGTCGTTCAAATGTCAGTGAATCTATTAATACAATTTTATCACCTGGATTCAGTCTTTTCTCTCCAAAATCTTCATCTGTAAACAGGGGCACCCGTTCTTCATAATTTCCAGCAATACCCGATAATAGGTCAGGATGAATATCTGCATCACCATCATTGTCTATTCCATCATACTGATTTCCTGGGGTTTCAATATATTTTACCGCACCAAGACCGACCAGGCCATCTGCCCACGGATCTGTACCAATTCGATCATGATCAGTAATAAAAGCGATGTCGGTTTGTAGATCTACATAAGGCTCATCATCATTGGCATCACCACCGACGAGATCTGCTATCCATATTGTGAAAACAGTCTTACCAATTCTTTTTGTTCCATCATTTTTAATATCGTTTACGAAAAAGGCAACATCATTGATTAGAATATCCGACCAGGCAAAGGCTCTTACATCCATCAGTAATCCCAGTCCACCACGTGTATGATCTGTTGAATCGGGAATAAAATTATAACGTTTATAGAGGTCATCAGAACAGCGGTAAAAAAGCTCCAGATCAGCTTTATATGTATTTTTACCAAAATAGCCGTTCCAGGATCCGATCCAGCCTGGATCAGCCGAATCTTCTATTTTGTCACGCCATCCGCCATCGGCACCCCTTGGCCATGATGTTGGATCATCACTGCGTGCTATTTCTTTTTTGGGATGATCAGGATTGAGGAATCCTGGTACTGGTTGAAGACTCCAGGGATCTCCAGAGGGGCTGCTGCGGGAAATCGATACATCTACAAAATGGACTGTCTCACCGGCATCATTTACTACTTCTCCGCCCAACCAAATGGAAACAAAATAGATATGAGTACGATTTGTGTTTTTAGGCCATTCAAATCCCCATTGTCCAGGTTCGTTTCCCTCATTTCCATTCACACCAAAATTGTGTACGGTTACCCGCACATTATTACCATCAAGATTGGAGCGGCGTCTGAAAATTGGATCACCGCGATTATCTGAAGGGACATGCTTAGTTGTCTGAGCTTCTGC
>CBFDBN010000135.1:0-8699 GCA_965603055.1 uncultured bacterium
ACCACAATAAATTGTGGTGTTTATTCAATATTTTTTGAATTAACACCATGATTCAACATGATGTTTGTAGTAACAAATAAAGTCACTGAAACCGTTTCAACGGTTTTTACCAACTTTTGGGAATTGCTCCCCCTGATTGCCTTATTAACCAGACTAAGTTTGTAATAAACAAGAACAGGAAATTTTCTCTTCTTCAATCAGTAAAAAAGCATAACAATTCTATGGATTTTAGCTTTACGATTTTAGAATTTAGAGATTATTCTATCAGCAAAAAAGAATAACGATTCATTGGGATGAAGTAGTTAGTAGTCCGATAAGACTTGTATCAGGCAACCGTTCATATTCCGAGCAGCCAAACATACACCTCATCCGAAACTTCTAAGCAACAACAATATTCCCTAAAAAAATGATGCGATAATTGTGCCCATTTCAGCATCTTCTTTCTCTAAGGTAACACTGATTCAGATTCTCGTTTCTGTTAAAATATCATTTAAACAACGACAGTGCCGTCTCCACATCCGACACATCCATTATAATTGTAATGTCTTTTTCACCCGGATTTTTCATTCCGTAAATATAACTGATATTGATCCCCACATGCCCGATTCGTTCGGTGATATAAGCCAGCTCTTTTGTTTTATTTTCGACCTTTGTGCGAATGACCTCTCGAATTTCTGTGACGTAATTATGTTGTTTCAAAACCTTTTGTGCTTTTTCGATATTTTTAACAATCAGCTTGGCGCTATCAACAAATGCAGTCATTGTTTCGATGATGATTTTTTCATTGGCTAAAATTTTTAACATTTCGCCCAAAGCTTTGGGACGATCTTCAATAATAACAAAAAGTTCTTTTATTTTTTCCATAAAAACACTCCTTTAAAATGGTTCAAAATTTTCTTCCACCCTGGTTGAAGAATCTCACGGATGTTTCGCTCATTTTTCATTAGTGGGTTTCTTCAATTTCTGAGGAAATAATTTTACGTTGCTGGATTCTCGATATTTGATACTCTAAAATCGAAATCCAATTATATTCAGGATCAAGCATCCAGCAACCAGTATCTAACAAAAATTCTCCGCCACCAAAATCCATTTAATCCACCAAGTCCACCCAAAATCCCTCCTATTAAAATTGCACCAATGACAATTAAAAATGATAAATTCTTGGGAAGCATCATAATCTGAGCTGTCATATCCATTAAGGGAAATATTTCATGCACGATTTCTGAATAAATCAGAATCATCAGCCAGCAAATTGCTACTCCGCTAAATCCGACCAGAAAAGCCTGCCAGGAACGATTGACCATTAATCCGCCTAAAATACCTGCTACGACCATAGCCTGCCAGATTCCAATTATTTCGAAGATCAAGGCAAATATAAAAGTAATTAAAAAGCCGAATAGTATATTTTTCATTATCGAACCTCAGGTGAAATAGTAATTTTTGATTCGATCATCTCGTTTATTAAATCAGACGGTTTTTCAGGAAACAACAATTCAAAATATTGTTCATTCTTCCATGTTTCCAGAAATTCTGTAAAATGTTTACTGGCAGGATTCCCGCTTTGCCCGCCAGGGTAGACGCCCCAGGCTCGAATTGGCTGCTCCAAAGAAACGATCATCCGCCAGGAGGGACCGAATGAATTGATTCTTCCATGTCCAACATTCAATGTGCCAAAGCCGCCATTATTGGGAAATGGATCGATACCCAGCGGTTTCAGTCTCGACAGGTGGGGGATCCTGGTCTGGTGGTAGCGCTCCCATTTCCAATTACTGATTACTAATCCAAGCATTGTAATTAATTGGTCCCTGGTTTCCAGTAAACTTTTCTGAATAATTTCGTCCCGATTTTCTTTCGCCGGTGTTGCGATATCATCGAACCATCGGGAATATGGTTGGTTTTTGGTTATTTGTTCCAGTATGGATTCATCAGGCAACCGGAAACGACCTTCGGGAAAATGGTCCTTCCAGGTATTTGTTCTGAAATTAATCATAAATTGGGTGAAAATCGAAGCGGCAACTTCATCTTTGTGCATCTGGTAATTCCAGTTGTTCAGATAGTGTAACATTGAATCGATTGAGCTATCCCTGGCGAAATCGGTTTGTCCTTCAAACGCTCTAACAATAAAGGGGACAAACACTTCCGCCCTGACAGCATAAACATCAGTCTGAAATCGCATCATATTTTCTGCATCAAGCTGCTCATGATTTTTCAGCAGTGTATTAATCTGCCGTGAACGATAATCGGTAGGCCAATTCCAGCCATAAGACGGCGCTGGTTGGTTAATCGGCTGTTGATTGGCAGAAGCTAAATATCCCTGTTTCGGATTGAAACTGGCGGGTAATTGATGAAAGGGCGTGTAAGAAAGCCATTCTGATTGATCGTTACCCCCATCGGCAATCGACCTGCCTGAACCGTTTTTTCGTACCGGATTTTTACCGGCACAGGTCATCGCGATGTTACCAGTTTTATCAGCATAAATAAAATTCTGGGCCGGGCAGGTATAAAGCTTCAGGGCATTTCGATAATCATCATAATTCTTTGCCCTATTCAGCCAATAAACCGTGACACCATCGAAATGGGATTGATTTCCGGTCCATTGCATGCTGAAAAATTCACCATTTCGAGAAATGATCGGTCCCCGATGAGTGTATTCAGTAAAAATCGTTGTATCAGCTTCATCTTTAATCCGAATAATCTGGGGGAATTTTTCAACTGGCTGCCAGGTTCCATTGTAGAAATAATGATCGTGATTGTCGTTATCAAATTTTTCTCGATAGAGATCGGTCACATCCCAGCCGCAATTGGTCATGCCCCAGGCGATATGTCGATTAAATCCAATAATGACGAATGGTGTGCCGGGAAGCATCACGCCGTACACATCAAATTCGGGACAATTTAGCTGTGCCTCGTACCAGACCGACGGAAGCTCCAAACTTAAATGCGGGTCATTTGCCAGAATTGGTTTGCCAGTGGTCGTTTTTGAGCCCGCCACAACCCAGTTATTGCTGCCGAAACCTTCCCGATCCATTAATAAGTGATCCCCGGGAAGATTATCATTACTATAATTGCTATTTAGTGGTGATGGGGAAAAACTTCCATTGTCAGATAAATTTTTTGTAGGCTCGCTTTTCTCATCTTCAGGAATTATTGGATAGGGAGTGGGAGAAAAAGCCGGGTATAATTCCTCCAGATCTTGCTGTGAAAAAATTTGTTGTAACTGGCTGAAGTAGATATCCTCCATCGATCGACTGAGATATCCCATCATCACATTTACCATTACAGATTTTTCAATTGTCCAGGTTTCAGGAGCATAATTCAGCAGCTTGAATTCAAACGGATAATCGCGAAAAGACAATTGATCGATAAAATGATTCACACCATTGGCATAAGCTTGCAAAATTTTGTATTCGACGAGATGACTGTCCAGGCTGGCAGCAATTCGTTGTGCAGTAACGAGTAATCCCAATTTTCGCTGTTCAATATCGCGGTTTAAGCTTTGCTTGCCAAGTATTTCAGAAAGCCTGCCGGCTGCAAATCGGTATTGAATATCCATCTGCCACAACCGATCCCGGGCATGGACATACCCGATTGCTGTAAAAATGTCTAATTCGTTATCACCAAAAATGTGAGGGACACCTCGCTGATCCAGGATAATTTTAACTTCATTATTTATTCCAGTGATGGACAATTGTTGCTGATCTGGAAACTCGTCCTGCCAGGCGACTCGCCAGAAACCGACTACCGGATCGAAAAATTTTCCCGGTGCTGGAATTTGACCATACGGAATGGAAAGGATAATTAACAGCGCGATGGTAATGATTGAAATAATTAGAGATTTTAAAATTTGTTTCAATCAGATCTCCTTTAGTTTAAGCCAGGTGGAGATGGACTCCACTTCGCAAGTGGAGTCCATCTCGACATCGGATAATTTCTTTTACATCTGTCCCCGGCTCACCGGCACCCAGATATCAGTCTCCAAATTTTCGGAAGTAACCGCCTGGGGATCACTCAGAAATCGTTCCATAATCGGACCCGCCGGCATCAAGTTCTGTTTGCCAATAAATTCAAATATTCTGGGATAGGTTTGCTCGACTGTTTCGTAAGGACCGGTATGCATGGCTTTGGCAACTTTTGTGAACACCCATTTTTTAACAACGAGTGGCTCAGACACTTCTAAACTGTCCGGAACTTCAAAACCAATTTCCCAAATTAAGCTGTCTGCCGGGGTATCCATCGGGCTGCTGTAGTAAATACCCAGCATTGGGCCGACCAATTCAAAGCCCTGGGCAGAGGCTGCCTCCATAAGCGCACCGATAACCGCTTCGTGGTTCTCATAACTTCCCATGTATGGAAGACATACATAGCTGAATGCGGATACATCTGTGATAGCTACTGTTTGTTGTTCTTCGGTGGCAGCGATGTCGACTTCTTGCTCGGCTTCTTGCTTTTTCTGACAACCGAAAGCAATAGCCAGAATAACTAAAATCATTATGATTTGACTTAACTTCATGGCTTCATCCTTCTGATAATGAATGAGTAGATAGATATGAATTTGAGATAATCTATTAATTTGTTTATCTTAAACCTCCACGTTTGTTTGTAACAAGGAAATTCAATTTTGGGAAGGGAATCTTTTCGATAACCGGAAATTCGTAAGCATAAATGTAACTCGGGAAGTAATCCGCTGAAAACCTGATTAGTGTTTTTAAAAATTTATCTATCAATAGTGTTGACAATGATTCTTACCGTTGGGTAATCAACTGATCATTAATTAAATTTGCGCAAACAGGATTGTTTACGTTACAGTGCGCAAACAAGATTGTTTGCGTTACAAAATATGAGCAGAGATTGATTAACTTATTGAAATATATATCAAATAAATTTAAATGTCAAGTAAAAATCTTTTTCGTTCTATTTAATCTCAATTTATTTTTTTTCTGTTGGATTACAGGGGACATTTGTCAGTAAGGTGTTGTCGTGATGGAATACCGGGCAAAATGTGCATTGATCCAATGCTCCAACAATCCATGGCTCCATTATTCCATCACATCAATCCAGTACTTAATTAATCCATGACTCCAATAGCGAAAATATTCTACCACCTTAGGCAAATTCTATTGCTGGTACGAAACTGCGGTGCCACTGGCGCTGACCATTAGCATATTTCCGCCTGAACCAATGCCAATCGTTTCATAATCCAGATCGACGCCGACTATGGCATTAGCGCCGAGTGAGTTAGCTTGATCGATCATCTCGTTAATAGCAATCTGTTTTGCCTGACGGAGCTCTTTCTCATAAGCGGCAGATCTCCCGCCGACGATATCTCGAATTCCAGCAAAGAAATCTTTAAAAATATTGGCGCCTAAGATTGCCTCACCGCTGACTATTCCGTAGTATTTGGTGATCTTTTTTCCTTCGATTGTTGGGGTTGTGAGAACTAACATATTGGTTCCTCCTTGTTGGATTTATTGGTTTATCAATTAATACTTTCAATTTTGAATTAAATTTTTGGCTGATTTTTTTTTAAAGGAATATAACGAAAAAATGTTTTGATGTCAAGTGGAACAGTAGAAATTTTGTCACTACTCAGTTTTGAGATGGGAAATAACCTTTGAAAGGTTACGCTTATCAACCAATTACTGGGGCAATACGAATTTTTTTATTGACATTTTCATTAAAATTTATATTTTAATACTATGATAAACCAAACAATCTTCAAGGAAGTTCTAATTCAACTAACCAAATTAGAACAACAGGAAAAAATCCGAATCCTCTACGCCTGCGAATCTGGCAGCAGAGCCTGGGGATTCCCTTCAGCAGATAGTGATTATGACGTCCGATTCATTTATTTGAGAAGAACAGAGTGGTATTTGTCCATAGATGAAGGCAGGGATGTGATTGAAAAAGATGCTAACAACCAGCTCGATTTAAGTGGCTGGGATTTGAAGAAAGCATTGAAGTTATTTCGTAAATCAAATCCACCGTTGTTTGAATGGTTGGGTTCCCCGATTGTGTATCTTGAAAAATATTCTATTGCCAATAAGTTGCGAGCGCTTTTACCAGAATTTTATTCCCCGGTTTCATGTATGCATCACTATTTTCACATGGCAGAGGGAAACTACCGACAATATCTTAAAGGTGATCGAGTCTGGATTAAGAAATATTTTTATGTGCTTCGCCCCATTTTAGCCTGCAGATGGATAGAGCAAGGTCTGGGTCCGGTTCCAACCGAATTTAGCATTCTTGTGGATAAGATTGTTTCGGAGAATAAACTCAAAAAAGCGATTAACAATTTGATAAATGAAAAGAGAAAAGGAATCGAATTATATTGGGGATCAAAGATACCAGAAATCAGTGAATTTATCGATATCGAAATCAACAAGTTAAAAGATAAGCTTCATGTTATTAAGAAACGAAAGAGAATGGATACAGAAAAACTCAATAATATTTTTCGCTCGGCTTTGCTTGAGGTTTGGGGAACCTCTTGAAATTTCAATAATATCAGGAGGTTAAGGAATAGAGGTCTTACGAGTTCCCAACCAGAACAAGCCAAAATAATAAATACCAAAATTTGAATTTCATGTTATAATTGTATTAAAACTCTTGAGTAATAGTTCCGTTGGAAATTGTCTTTGCGACTTAGCGTGAGATTAAATAAAGGATGCAAAAAGTTATCTACAAATTCAAAGATTTCTTAAAAGAACGATATCTATTTCCAGTCCGCAAGCTGACCATTCACACCAGCCTGGGCTGCCCGCATCGGGAAAAGCGAACCGGGAAAGGCGGGTGTATTTACTGTTATAATCCAGGGTTCAGTAATTTAACAGATAACCCGCCCAATGTTCCGGCTCAAATTAATGAAGGAATATCCAGGGCAAGAAATAATGGATTCAATGGCAAATTCATCGCCTATTTTCAGACTGAAACAAACACCTACGCCAGTATTGATGTATTGGAACCGTGGTGGCGAGAAATTGAAAATAATCCCGATGATATTGTCGGTCTTGCCATCGGAACCCGTCCCGATTGTTTATCTGATGATATTTTATCTTTGCTTTCTGAAATGGGAAAAAAATTCATGGTCTGGCTGGAGTTAGGATTGCAAACCGCCCACGATCGAACCCTGGAATTAATCAACCGTGGTCACGATTACGCCTGTTTCGTGGATGCTATCCATCAAACACAAAAACATGAAAATATTTTAACCTGTGCCCATATCATTTTGGGATTACCCGGCGAAACTGATGATGATATGCTTTTTACCATTAGAGAAATCAATCGCCTGGGACTTGATGGCGTAAAAATTCATCATTTGCAGGTGGTGAAAAATACCGTTTTGGCGGAATGGTATGCACAGGGTAAAGTGAAAGTTTTTAATGAAGATGAATATATTGATCTGTTAGTCAAAATTTTGCCTCATCTCTCGGCAAAAATTACAGTTCATCGATTGGTTGGCGATATTAAGCCAGAACTTTTAATTGCACCCAAATGGCGTATACCTAAGACGAGGGTGCTTCAAATGATAGAAGAAAAATTGAGAAAAGAAAATAGTTACCAGGGAATGTACAGAGAATAGTTTGGATTAATGGAGTATTGGCGCATGGAATGTCAATCAAAATGAACACAACCTTTTTTGCCAAAATTGCTTTGATGATCTTTCCCTGAAGCGGTCGAAATTCGGTGTGGACAAAATATTTGTAAAAGGTTTCGAGTATTATCAGTTTTATTCAATTCAAGACTTGACAAGCAGTTATATTTTTTGTATATTGAAAACATCTTTTTAAGATGGATTATTCATAAAATTTCACGCAAAGCCGCTAAGACGCCAAGAAACTTGTATTTACGAATATTATCTCTAAAAACTGAGTTTTGATACATGATTTTGAAATTAATCAGCAAACCTAATCTTTTCAAACTTTGCGGCTTGGCGTCTTTGCATGATGAATTATTCAGGCTATAAGTAATAAAATTAAGATGCATTGTTAACAAAATTTGAAACGTAAGGAGACTTAGATATGGGCGACAAGGGAAAAAAAGACAAAGGAAAACGAGAAGATCAAAAAAAAGCAAAGCAAACCCTAAAGCAAAAACTTAAACAGAAAAAAGAAAAAAAGAAATAAATACGTTTTCAAAAGTATAATGAATTTGATCTTTTTGTGATATTTATTGAGCAATGTTGATTGGCTTATCAATACAAACATTGTTGAATAAAGCAGTTTTTTATTTTAATAAAACTTTCTATTAAACTAAAATAAAGTTCACCTTTATACCAAAAGGTGAACTTTTTTTTACAATTTTTATTGATTACTTATAAGCAAAATACAAAAATAAAAACCCGGTTTTTCTTCTTGATGCGTTTTTTGCATGAGGAAGAAAAACCAAGTGTCCTTTTGCTTTTAAAAGAGCTTGTTCATTGCATCTGTACCTTAAATTTCTTTTTCTTTTGTGCAGTTTTTGAAATAAGAAAAAAGAAACACTATAGAGAAAAACACTGGAGATTACCAATTATAATAACTTCATTGCAAAAAAGCATTAAAATCCCTTAGACTTTTCTTTGAAAATATTTTTAAATGTTTTGACAATGAATAAAATTGGCATAATAATCCACTAAACGCCTCCATCCAATAGACATCAGCAATCCACTTCATCAAATCGCATTCTGCAAGCTAAACACCCACCGGAATTTCGTCTCCTTCTCT
>CBFDBN010000136.1:0-8685 GCA_965603055.1 uncultured bacterium
CCATTGGAACGATTAAGTCGCTGTTCCACCGCGCAATCAAAAATTTACAATCGGAGTTAGCTGAATTTAGAATTACTTAAAATATTTGTGAGGTTTTCAATGAAATGCAAGCAGGCAGAGAAATTGATCATTGAATTGTCGCAAACCGGGCTTGATCCAGCAATCAAGGCTGAGCTTGATGCCCATGTGCTCGATTGTTCAAAGTGTTCCAGCTTCAGGGAAAA
Organism: uncultured bacterium; assembly: GCA_965603055.1. GTDB lineage: Bacteria > Zhuqueibacterota > Zhuqueibacteria > Thermofontimicrobiales > Thermofontimicrobiaceae > CBFDBN01. The sequence goes on from CBFDBN010000136.1 coordinate 225, forward strand.
GTTTCATACGATTCATCGAGGTATCGATGAAATTAAACATCCCGATCCATCCATAGTGCTTTTGGACAGGACGATTGCATTGTGTCACGATGAATTGATTGAGCAAGATGAAATTTATGTTGTTGAAAAATATCATCCCGAGGCAATCCAAATACCAAAATTTGTCTGGTATGCCTTTGGGATGCTTTTAATTCTAACGGTTGCATGGGCTGTACCTGTTTTAAAAGAAGTTTTGAAATCTCAAACCATAACCCGGCAGGGAATTATGGTTGTAACGGTCATCATTCAAAATCTAATGATGCTTATTTTTTCGCCAGTGTTACTGCGCTGGTTAAAATTAAAATTTTACGAAAATAATTTTCAATTTTAAAATAACACTACTTGGTCAGATTATTAAAAATTGATTAAAATGAACCTGTCATTTCGACGAACGAAGTGAGGAGAAATCTGACATCAAACAGAAATTCTTACTTTTATTAGTATAATGGACTATCAAATTCCTCCCTTCGGTCGGAATGACATGTCAAAGTCAATTCTGACTAAGTAGTAATAATTATAAACGAGAATATCTTACCCGGAGGTTTTCCATGTCAAATTCAGGTGAAAAAACGATTATACTCATTCTTTTGATTGTCATTATTCTATTTCTGGTTGTGAGACTTGTACCAGTTTTTTTCCTGGGATTAGGTTTCCCGGGGGAAGCACATTTCTCCCAATTTCCACGATTGTTTCAATTTGCCCCGTTATTTCCTTTACTGTTGCTGTTAATAATATGGCTTATCCTGGTGTTCTGGGTCTACCGTGACGCAGAGCGACGTGGAATGAACGGTGTTTTATGGGCATTATTGGTTTTGATCGGGAATTTTATCGGACTCATTATTTACCTGATTGTCCGCACTGAAGAATTTTCACGACAGCTTGGGGCAGAGCTAACACAAAATTGTCCCGGCTGTGGAAAAGTGGTCCCACAAAAATATGCCTTTTGTCCCCATTGCGGCACTAAACTCAAAGCGGTTTGTCCCGGTTGTGACAAGCCGGTTTCCAGTGACTGGAAGGTTTGTCCCCATTGTGGGCAGAAGCTGACTGAGGAGAATCAGCATTAATTTTAGACTTATAAAAGTGACCGTCATCGTCTAAGGTGACGGTCACTTTCTTCCCCTGTGGGACAAAATGGCATTTTGTCATACAGTCCGACCGTTCATTGGAAGCAACCTGCTACTTATATGGTTAACCAGCCCAAAGCTGGTAATGTAAAGGTAGAAATTTATAATGTGCTCGGTGAAAAAATAGTCACGCTGCTGGATAGACATTTAGCGGCCGGGCTCAATTCGGTGCAGTGGAATTCCATAGATGAATCTGGTAAGGGTCGGCTCGGGGCTTTATTTTTATCGGGTCGCCTTTGATAATCAACAGGCTGTTACCTGGCAGATTCTTTTGTTGAAATAGTAATTATTTAAAGCAGGGTGTTGACCAATCATCAACACCCTTTTTATTTATTTTTTTTCATCTGATTATTTCTGCTCTTTTTTTTCATTACTATTATCTGTTTTTTCAGAATCCTTTTGTAATTTTCTCAGGCTTTCCTTTTAGTTTTGCCAGCCCAAAATTCATGATTTTCACCTGACCTTTTGGTGTCACCATGATGTTAGCGCTTTTAATGTCTCGATGAATAATTCCCCAAATATGATTTTAGATGAAAAGCACAGGTGGAAATCAAACGTAAGATTTTGGGAATGCCTCAGCTTTTAGTTGGCGGTCGTAACCTTTCAAAGGTTATTTCCCTTCTCAAGACTAAGCAATTAAAGATTTAACCCCAATAAATAAATCACGCTCATCCTGATCTTTGATCATTCGAGATTTAAATCCAGCTTCTTGAAGAAGTTCTAACCAGGTTTCCCGCTCAAAAAGACCAAAAATATGGCGGTCGTATTTGATTTGTGTATCTTTACCTGGCTCATGAAGCAGGATGGCAAATTCAACAATGTAGGTTGTATCACTCGGATCAGGATCGTAAGTCCACTCCAAATAGCGAATTCCCCTGCCATCACCATCTGTTCCACCGTGATCGGTTGATGGTCTGAATGTTTCTTTCACCCAATCTGGTGTAATTAAAGCAACTCCCCCAGGTTTGCAATGGACGAATGCTATTTTCATTACTTTTCGCAGGTCATCGTTTGTAGTGATGTAAATGACCGCATCGTGAATGAATACGCCATCGAAAGTTCGATCAAGTCGCAAAGTCCGCATATCGCCCTGAATGTGTTCACATTGGGGATTGAGCTGCTGGCTGACTTTCAACATTTCCGGCGATAGATCAACCAGTGTCATTTGAAAATCTTTTTTAAGAAAAGAAGCATTATTTCCACCGCCGCTACCGAGTTCGAGAATGGTATTTGGTGGCTGAGATGAATATTCTAAAAATATTTTCTTGTAAAAGGCAGCTTCTTCTTCATAGTCTGCAGGCGGGGAGAAAAGGTGCCACCAGGCGCTGATCTCGCTGTATAGCTTTTGAGATTGGTTTTCAATAAGCATCTATTTTTTTCCAATTGACAAACCAGGTTTCTCGCAGAAACCTGGTTTGTCCAGATTAGTTATTCCAACATTCCAGTATTCCATCATTCCAGATCAAAAGCATGACAAAATGCCATTTTGTCCTACTCGCCGCCGATCTGCATCGATTTGATCCGAAAGGTCGGTGAAGTAAAACTGCGATTTAAATCCAGGTCATTGCCCACCATATCGATCCCATTCAGCATCTCATCAGCAGTTCCAGCGATAGTGAGTCCTTTGACTGGAAAAGCGATCTTGCCGTTTTCAATCCAAAAACCATTTGCACCGCCGCTGAAATTACCATTGACAGAATTTATGCCATAGCCGGTGACACCTTTGAGCAACAGTCCTGTTTTTGTGGCTTTGATAATTTCTTCTGGTGGGACAGCTCCCGCTGCCATATAGAAATTGTGAGCGCCAATGCCGGGCAGACTGGTAAATCCACCCCGTGTCGCATTACCGGTACTCTTCACTGCCGCTCTTTTAGCGACAATCGTATTATACATGAAGCCTTTCAAGATGCCTTTATCAACAATGATTCGCTTTTGAGTTGGAACGCCTTCACCGTCGAAAGGTTTACTGTTCAATCCCCTGGAGCGAGTACCATCATCAATTAGAGTCAACAATTCAACAGCAATTTTTTGATCCATTTTATCCTTTAAGAAACTCGCTCCCTGGATCACCCGTTCGCCATTGATTGCAGCCAAAATACCACCGAGAATGGCACGAGCCACATCAGGATGGAAGATGACTGCCGCTTTTTGAGTCTTTATCATCAGGGGATCGAGCATTTCATAAGCCTCTTTTGCAGCTTTTAGGGCGATTTCATCGGCTGGCTTCAGATCATCAAAAAATCGTCTGGAACAATATTCTCCACCAGAGGACTTTTGATCACCTTTTTCAGCGACGACTGAAACGCCATAGCCGCAGCCAGAAGATTGATAGCTTTTCAGCAGTCCATTGGAGTTAGCCAGAAAAATCTCTCCCTCTCCTTCGAAATATCCTGCCCCGGCGCTTTTAGTAATTCGGGCATCCTTCATCGCCAGCTTTTCTACTTGCTTCGCCATTTCGATTTTGTTTTCCATGGATACCTGGCTGATTTTTGGATCATATAGATCGGCGACTTCGGTGATTTCCTTTTCATCGGGAAGCACATTGTTTTCATCTGGCGTAGTCGTCTTCGCAAAGGTAATAGCGCTCTGGATGGCGTTATCCAGTGCCGCTTCAGCAAAGTCGTTGCAATGCGAAAATGCCATCTTCCCCTTCAAAAACACTCGAAATCCGACCCCATGCGATGAAGTCTCCTGGGCGGTCTCGATATCGCCGTTACGAACTTCGATACTCAGCTCCCGGCCATTTTCAATATAGACTTCAGCAGCATCGGCTCCCTCTTTCAGACATTTTTTAACCAGTTGTTCGGCTAAACTTTTATAATCCATTGTTATTCTCCTTATTGTCAAATTTTAGCTTCTTGCTTTACTTCCACCCACGTTCATGCCGCGAATTCTAACGGTTGGCTGTCCGGCAGTTACCTCAGCCATCTGTCCTTTGCCACAGATGCCAGGACCGAAATCCAGGTCATCCCCGACGGCATCGATATTGGAAATGATCTCTTCACAACTCCCGACCAGTGTTGCCCCTTTGACCGGCGTGGTCAATTCTCCATCCTCGATCAGCCAGGCTTCACGGCAGGTAAAATTAAACATGCCGGTGATAGGATTCACACTGCCGCCACTCAGGCTTTTTACGAACAATCCCTCTTTGGTCGAGGCAAGAATATCTTCGGGCTTGTCCATTCCTTTATCGATAAACGTATTGGTCATTCTTGGAATGGGGATATAGCGGAAACTCTCGCGCCGGCCGTTGCCGGTTCGTTCCATATTGATCTGTTTGGCAGAAAGAATGTCGGACATATATTTCACCAGCACACCGTTTTCGATCAATACATTCCGCTTCATCTGGGTGCCTTCATCGTCGAAATTGATCGTTCCCCGGAAATTTGGCAGGGTGCCATCATCGACCATGGTGAAAACGTCACTGGCGACTTTTTGTCCCATCTTGCCGGTGAAAGCGCCGATTTTTTTGGCAATATTATCGGCTTCCAGCGGGTGACCAACAGCTTCGTGAACGAGTACGCCACCCCAACCGTTCTGCATCACGATATCCATTTTTCCCGCGGGACAATCCCGGGCATCGAGCATAACGATGGCTTCTTTGGCTGCAATTTTTGCCACTTGCTCAGGTTTCACTTCGTCAAACATTTCAAACCCGGAATGACGGCTCAATCGCTCGCGACTGATATGGCGGGTGTTATTTCCCTCTCCCAATGTTTGAACGATAAAGAATAACAACGGTAATTCATCACTCAACAAAAGTCCTTCGCTGTTGGCAATGGTTCTGGCTCGAACTTCATCGTAATAGGAGATGAATGCCATTTTGATTTGTGAATCATAATCCAGTGCCGCCTGGTTGGCTCGTTTCATCACGTCGAGACGTTTTTGATCAGCCACATCCTGCAGCGGAATTTTGACTGTGACAAATGAATCTCGCTCGCCCTCATGGATATCCTGGGGCGCGACTGTTTTAGATCCTTTGGCAATGTACGAAGCGACTTCAGCAGCCCGGGCTAATTTTTCTTCGGTGATTTCATCAGTGTAGGCATAGCCGGTTTTATCGCCTGAAATCACACGAACGCCAGCGCCCTGGCTGATGCCAAATACCGCGCTCTTAAATTTGGATTCTTCCATGCGAATATTGCGGGAGATTCTGTTTTCCACATATACTTCAGCGAACTCCCCACCGTTTTTGAGTGCCAGTTTGATAGTTCGGTTCAATAAGTCAGGAGCCAACTCTATTTTAGCCATGGGAGAAGTCGATCCCTGGCAGGATAAAAGGTTAGACAGCAGGGCAGGCGTCGCTGCTAATGCAACTGCTCCTTTGGTGCTTTTAAGTAAAAATTCTCGACGAGGGATCCTCCCGCCGAAGTGGTTTCTTGAATGCATGTTTTTCTCCTAATTTTTTTAAGTTTATTAATTAATGATTTTATTCTTTTAAGGGTGAGAAGCATTTAAAAATTGAGACAAGATTAGAGAAGAAAACAAAAGAACAAAAAACATTATCTCGAATGATTTCATTTTTCCTCCGTTCCCGGTTTTGGTTTCTTGTTTTTAATATATTCAAAAACTAATAAAATGTCAAGCGAAGATTATGCTTTGAATGGTAATATTAAAGAATTATTGAAAGATATCGAAAAATTAATATTGACATTTTGACAATTTTGATTTATATTAGAAAAAAACATTGTCCAGTTATATTCCAATTCGAACACGAGTGGACTTTGATATAAATGAAAAATTTCGCAAGGAAATAGATGAACATGGACTACAAATTAGATGAATATCGAACCTGGTTAGAGGATAATGTCACACTAATGTGGAACATTTTAATAAAGTTATTCATTTAAATTAGAAATCATTTTTACAATCTTGACTGGCAAATTTTATAATCGCTCATCAATTCTTCTAAAAAAAATATTTTCTAAAATTGAATCACACAATTATGGACAAAATTATGACAAATTCGAATGATCATAAATTTCATATTCCAGTTCTTGGAATCGGCTTTTCGGTTGATGCACCCATTAAAGTCGCAAAATATGGAATCTCATCAGTTTTATCAATCGTAGATGATACACTGCTTGAAAAATTGCGAGGGCACTATTTAACAAAATACAACCAGCCTTACGTTCCGATTACGCACAAAGACAAGGATTCAAGAGCCCGCAGAATAACCGCCTACCTCAACATGTTAAACCAGGTTGTAAAAGATCAATTTGAGGCTTTAAAAAACTCTGCGTTTAAATGCGGAAGCGAAATAAACAAATATTTTGAAATGCTTCCCGATTTTTCCAAATTGAAAATCAAGTACAATGAAATGCTGACTTCAAAGGATAAAACTGTTATCCAGAAACTTCAAAAATGGCTTCGTGAAAATATAAAACCGGGTTCGATTGATGTAAATATTATGACAAAAGTGGATAAAACGAATTATAATTCCGATGGAACCGCCCTCCCGGTTGAATACAATGACGCGCATGCGGCTTTAAGGGGCTTTGCATTAAGTGACCTGGAAAGCTCGGTAATTTTTTCGGCCGGGATGAATCCACGCTTATTCAGCTACCTGGCAACATTTAAGGATTTTTATCCACGATTCAATGGCAGCTTTAAGAAGAAGATAATAATCAAAGTGAGTGATTTTCGTTCCGCTCTAATTCAGGGTAAATTTCTAGCAAAGAAAGGATTATGGGTTTCCGAATATAGGATTGAATCGGGATTAAATTGCGGAGGTCACGCCTTTGCGACCGACGGTCTCCTTTTAGGTCCGATATTGGAAGAATTCAAGAATAAAAAAGACGAGTTATTTAAATCGGTTCGGGAACTGTTTCTCCGCGCCTTAAACAAAAAAGAAATAAACATTGGTGATGACAATCTGAATGTTGATGTAACCGTACAGGGCGGGGTTGGTAAATCAACCGAGCAGGAATTTCTGATCCACCGCTATAACGTGAAATCAGTTGGATGGGGCAGTTCATTTCTACTGGTTCCGGAAGTGATGAATGTGGATAAAGATACTTTGCATCAACTGAGCGTGGCCGGTGAAAAGGATATCTATTTAAGCGATGTTTCTCCACTCGGAGTTCCATTTAATAATTTACGGAACAACAGCAAAGACCAGGAGAAAATGAACCGGATCAGCCGCGGTAAACCAGGCAGTCCATGCACCAAAAAATTTCTGACGTTCAATAAAGAACTTACGGAGAAGCCTTTATGCACTGCATCAATTACTTTTCTAAAGAAAAAATTAGATGAATTAAAAGAGAAGTTTATTAAACCGGGTGAATTGAAAAAAGAGTATGATAAAACTGTCGAAAAAGTCTGCCTCTGCGAAGGATTGACAGTTTCTGCTTTAACTGTAAACAATATTAAAGTATCGAAACAGAGCAAAGCGGTTTCGGTTTGCCCCGGTCCAAACCTGGCGTATTTTTCAAAAATTTCCAGCCTGAAAGAGATGGTTGATCATATCTACGGGAGGATAAATTTAATAAAAGACCCGGATCGACCGAACATGTTTATAAAGGAATTGCGTCAATATGTTGATTATTTCCACAAAAAGGTTGCAGAGAGTTTAGAGCCATTTTCGGCGCAGACGGAAGAATTTTTAAAAAAATTTAAAGAGAACCTGCTGGAAGGTATCCAGTATTATAAAAAAATTATTCCAGAAATACAGGAAGAAACTGAAAAAGTGAAGCAAAAGATAAGAGAAGACCTGGAAGCGTTAGAACACCGGCTGTTATCATATTCTCTGGCAGCGGTGTGAAATTCAGACAAATGCCCAAACCTTAACTAATTTAAAAAAAATAAAAAAAGTGTTTGCTTTTTTGATTTATATGTTGTATATTTAGCCGTTAAATAAATGTACACTGTTTTTCTGCCTTTCTGTTGGTAGTGATAAGGCTTTTTTAAGACAACGCTGGTAAAACAAAATAGAAGTCGTGGAGAATGGTGCAATAAGGCTATTCAAAACGATTTTTTTTTTGCCTGAAACAGATGAGAACAAGTTGTACGTAACACCTATATTTTTTAAAAAGGAAATGTTTAATGGAAACAGGAACAGTAAAATGGTTCAACAGCTCTAAGGGTTTTGGTTTTATCTCCAGAGATGAAGGTGATGATGTATTTGTCCATTTCAAATCAATTAATGGCGAAGGCTACAAATCACTGGATGAAGGTGACCAGGTTCAGTTTGAAGTCGAACAGGGACCCAAAGGGTTGCAGGCGAACAACGTCTCAAAAGTATAATTTTAGACTGAATTCGATAAACCCCGACCAATATTGGTCGGGGTTTTTTGTTT
>CBFDBN010000137.1:0-8656 GCA_965603055.1 uncultured bacterium
GTTTCCAAATCAAAAAGTCAGTATATCTGGATAAAAAACAATGGAGAGCAGCAGTTATCGATCACAAATATTTCAACCACTGATTCCAGCTTTTCATCAAATGTGAGCAATCTTCGGTTGAATCCCGGGCAAAGTCAATATGTCTTAATCACCTTTTCGCCGACCATGGTTGGTGCCTACAGTGATAGCCTGGTCATACAGAGTGATGATCCTGATAGCCCGTTTAAATATGTCAATTTAACAGGTTTTGGACGGCTGCTCCGCAATCAAAATATTCAACTATCTTCTGATAGCCTGTCCTTTGGAGATATTGCGATAAGCCAGCAAAGGTCCCTGGGATTAACAATCTACAACACCGGGGAGAAAGAACTAATTATCTCAAATATTTCCAATACCAATTCAGCCTTCTCAGTTGATGATCGAGATTTCGTGATTTCTCCTCAATCATCAAGTCTAATTTATGTCACTTTCCGACCTGAATCCCTACTCGTTTATGTGGATAGCCTGAAAATTGCCAGTAATGATCCCGAAACTCCCCTCACGAAAGTAGCTTTACAGGGATCCGGACGAGAATTACGAGATCAGAAAATTGCTGTTTTCCCGGATAGCCTTGATTTTGGTGACGTTGGGATAGGTTTGGTATCTAACCAGAACATTCAAATTTTTAACCAGGGAGAAGTCAATCTAAGAATCGACTCAATCAAAATAAATAATCAACATTTTACAGTCAGAAATGAAACCACATTTAGTATCAATTCAGGATTATCCAGTTGGATTTCAGTTCAATTCCAGCCTGATAGTGTTGGTAAATTTGAAGCAAATTTAAGAATTTTTAGCAATGATCCTGATACATCAATTTATTTAGTTCCCCTGAAAGGACTGGGTAGACAATTAATTGAACCGAATATCACTTTTAATCCTGATGATTTATATTTTGGTGAAGTCGCTGTCGGTCGCAGCAAAACTATCGAGTTATACGTTGGGAATAACGGTGAAAAAGAGCTTGTGGTGAACAGTGTTGTCCCGGGTGATAACCAATTCACAACGGATAACGCAGCATTTTCAGTTCTTCCCGGTTCCAGCCAGGTGGTAAATATTACTTTTAATCCGACTGTGATGGATTCCATAAAATCACAGCTAATGTTCGTCAGCAATGATCCAGATTCATCAGTGTCAATTGTGCCTGTATCAGGAATTGGACGGGCTTTGAAGGAACCGAAGCTTGTTTATAACCCGGAAGAGCTTAATTTTGGCCAGGTATTATTGGGAGACAGTCTTTCAAAAAATATTGTCATTCAAAACCGGGGCGACCTTCCACTTCAATTGTTCAGTATCACCAGCCTTGATTCGCATTTTGTCGTCCATGTCGATTCTGTTGTAATCGAAGGTGGGAATAGCTATCAATTAAAAGTAACGTTTTCCCCGGGTGACACGTTAGAAGCCCTGGCAAATTTAGAGATTAGAAGTAATGATCCGAACAATAATGTTTTATACATTCCATTACGGGGCAAAGGAAAGACAAAAGTTCAGCAGATTGTTGTATCCCCGGCAAATCTTGATTTTAAACAAGTTCGGATTCATTCCACCTCAATACAAAATTTATGGGTAACCAATTTGGGCACAAAGAATTTAACAATTTCAAATATTTTTTCTAATAACGTTCAATTTAGACCACAGCAAACAACTTTTACGCTGGAACAAAATGAGAACAAAAAGGTGCCCGTTTCTTTCACCCCGGATTCTCTTAAATCATTTTCAGGAAAGCTTTCTATTATCAGCAATGATCCGGTCGCCGATAGCCTGGTAATTCCGTTAACAGGCATAGGACGGGATTCGCTGGATCAGCAGATCGCAATTTCGCCTGATAGCCTGTACTTTGGCAGGGTAGCTTTGAATAACCGAAAAACGCTCTACATCAGGATAAGTAATGTTGGAGAGAAAAATCTTAAAATTTATAATATTACTTCCTCAAATGCAGCTTTTACAGCAAGCCTGGCTAATTTGCAGATTGCACCCAACACTTCCCAAACGCTTGGTGTACAATTTGTACCAACTTTTGCGATTAATTATGATGATACACTGAGAATAATTAGCAATGATCCAAAAAACAGTACGTTACTGGTGAAGCTGGTAGGGATTGGACGAGAGCCCAATCCACAAAAAATTGCTGTTTCAGATACGCTGCTCAATTTCGGGACTGTTCCAACTGATAGAACAAAATCACTTTCTTTAAAAATCAGAAACGACGGTGAGAAAGTATTGGAAATCAGCGAATTAGCTGTTACTGGAAGTCAATTTTCAATTCCAGAAAAATGGCTGATCATTAATCCCGGGGAAGCGCGTTACCTGACTGTGACCTTTTCCCCCCAGAATGCTGGTGTACTAAACGGAATTTTGACCATTAAAAGTAATGATCTCAACAAACCGGTATGGGAAATTAAACTGAGCGGAATAGGTGTTGTTTATTTTGGTCCCAAAATTTCGATTCGACCGACTTCTCTCAATTTTGGAAATACTTTGATCGGTGCGATGAAACGGTTGGCGCTGTGGATACACAATTCCTCCACGGATTCCACACTTAAAATAACCTCATTTTCTTTGCCAAATGGAGCCTTTACAATTCCCCAATCTACCTTATCAGTTCCCCCGCGAGATAGCGCTGCGGTTCAGGTACGCTTCAAGCCACTAACTGAAGGAAACCATTCTGCTCTGGCAAAGATTTACTCTAATGATAAGTATCAATCTACTATAGATGTTCATTTATATGGTAATGGAATTTTTGAAAATATCGGTCAAAATGTTTTAGCTGAATTGGGCTGGAATGGTGACGGTTATACACCGGTAGGCAACATATTTAGTCCTGACCCCCATACGGATAGTTTGCTTAGCGAGTCGCCTGATCGAGCCTGGTTTATTAAAGATGTTTATCTCTTTAATGAACCACAGTCAGCGGTTATAAATCTTTGCTTTGATGAAGAAGTTCTGCTATTTATTAATGGCACTTTCATTTTTGATAGTACTGCAACTCAGTCAACTCATTGGAATATTGAAAATTATAATATTAAGCCATACCTGAGATTTGGTAGAAATCGCATTTCGATCATGGTGTGGAATAAAGAAAATGAAATGGGCGGTTTTGATTGTGAATTGATAGCCGATGGCCAGGGTGTAATAAAAAGAGGCGATCAAAATTGGACAAGTCCAGATGCGACCTGGTGGTACTTTGGGCAGATGGGTTTACAATATCCAACACCGCCATTGGATGTACCATATAATCGCCTCTGGTTCCATAGTGATTATGGTCTGGCAGGAACAGATACAATAACTGCTGATTGGACTTTTGAGCCAACTGGAAATGATACAATTTATGATCGGTCGCCGTATGGATATAGAGCAATTTTGAACAATATTACCTGGATTAGGGGAGTTATCGGACAAGCAATGCAATTCAATGGTCAGCCAAATTGCTTTGTCGAATTACAAGCTAACCTAAATAATGTACCGAAAACAATTGAATTCTGGTTTAATTGCTATGGCCAGCGTCAGTATACACAAAATATTATCACCAATAAAGGCGCTGGTCAATTCGGTCAGGGATTATTTATCAATCCGAACATGAAATTAGGCGTGTATTATTACAATGCTGAGTATATCCTGAGAAATTTTGTCATCGATCCAAATACCTGGTATTTTGTTTCGACACAATATCAATCAAATCGGCTACTCGTTTATATAAATAACAACCTGGTTGCAGATACATCATTGGTACAGGGAAACCCCGTGGGATCAAATATCTGTTATTTAGGTAATAATCCAATAAACCAGGATGACACGGCATTTTTTGGTGCGATTGATGAACTGCAAATTAAAAGTTCTGCGATCACACCGACACCAATGCAGCAAGTTGCAACAATTTCAATTACATCACCCGATTCCGCTGCCAATGGCGAAGAAGTACAGTTAAGCTTTGATATATTTCCAACACAATTTAAAATTCTATCCGGGCAATTTGAATATACCTGGGGCGGAAGTGATCTCTATCGTCGTAAAAACCTGGCAGTTCGTGATTCAATTTTCACCTCGCCATTGCAACTAGCGATACCATCTGATTCAATTACAGTACGAGGATTAAAATATCGAATAAATCTCCAAACTGAATATGGAACAGTTGTTTATCCTGATGAAGGTGGAGATTATTCCTGGATAGAAGTCGCAACCGCACAGGAAACCTCAGCCGTTGCAATGCCAGAAAGAGTTCATCGGATGATCTCTGTGCCTTATCTATTGGATAATTCATCAATTGATTCGGTTCTGGTTGACAATTTAGGTCTGGAAAATCCATTCAGTTGGCGTCTTTTTGAATGGGATCAAGATGACACAAATTATATCGCTTACACTGATTCAACATGGCGTCGGAACAGTGGCTTCACACCCGGCAATGCTTTCTGGTTAATTACCAGTCAACCACAGGTATTTGATGCTGGTTCGGGACGTTCGCCGGGGAATTTTGAGCAACGAATCAACCTTGATCCTGGCTGGAACATGATTGGGAATCCATTTCCATATCCAGTCAACTGTGATGATATTCAAGTAACATCCTCATTAATTTCTGATCCACTTGCTCGAGCCGCAATTGACTCAATTGGATGGATCTATACGCAAACGTTGAATCCCTGGGAAGGATATTTTGTCTGGAATGGCGAAAATTCCAGTCGAAGTTTAATTGTACCGCCGAAGGAAGCGACTGTAAAATTATTAAACAAACAATATTCATTGGCTAATAAATATTTATCAAAATACCTTGATATCTCTATTTTAATTTCAGCAAATCTCCGTTGTGGAAAATTTATCGATAATGATAATCTTTTTGGTGTGTCTCAAACTGCGGATGAAGCGTACGATCGATACGATTTACAGGAAGCCCCGGTAATCGGTGATTATGTTTCATTATGGATAGACAATAGAGATTGGGAAGAATCTGGCGGTGCGTATACCATTGATATTCGAAAAGATGGGGCAGAAGGGTATTCCTGGGATGTCATGATTGATTATTCGATTGAAAAAGCAGAAGATGTAATAAAGCTTAAATTTAACCAGCTTCTTGATTTACCAGAAGGTTGGCTGATATATTTATTTGATCGATCGGATGATGTCGCTTTTAATTTGAAGGAACAATCCGAAATCTTGCTATCTCCTGTTTCGGGGAAGAAAGTCTGTAAACCATATAAATTAGTGATTGGAACAGAAGCGTATGTTCAACAAAACTCGGATGAAATACCATTAGTACCTTTAAAATTTGAGTTATTCCAGAACTATCCCAATCCATTTAATGCTGCGACGACAATCTCGTTTAATTTACCAAAGCGAATGAATGTTTCAGTCAAAATTTACAACATTCTCGGGCAATTGGTAAAAGCGTTAGTAGATGAACCAGTTCGTGGTGGACATCATGCAATCCATTGGGATGGAAAGAACAACCATGGCAATCTCATAACCACCGGGTTGTATATTGTGAGGATGCAGTCAAAGGATGAAGTGGCTGTGAAAAAAATGTTATTGATTAAGTAAAATCTGGAGCCTGATATGAAAAGATTCTTAATTTTGATTTTTATTCTACTTGCTTTCAGCGCAATATTGTCGGGTCAGCCCAACAATGCAATTTTTAGAACTGGCCTTATAAATCAAATATGGAGGATAGAAGACATCAAGCATCCTATTTCTGAAACGACTTTTCCCATTGAAGTAATCTACCCGATACAGGAAAATTTTAATATTCAGGTCAATCATTCTCCAGCTTTGTCAAGTTTTGGTGATTCCAGCCTCTCCGGAATATCAGATACCTGGATTCGATCCAGCTATCGGTTTTCGGATGATCGAGCGATGGTTAGTGTCGGCCTGGGCGTTCCAACCGGTAAAACGGAATTGGGATTTTTTGAATCAGATGTAAGCGCGATGCTTGGTTTAAATGCTTTTAAATTTCAGCTTCCAGTGTTTGGGCAGGGATTTACAATCAGCGCTGGCATTATGTATGCTCTTCCGATCAATGAAAAAATAACCGTTGGTGGCGGTGCAAATTTCGTCTTACGTAATAAATATAAAATCAATATTCCACAGGGTAATCAACTTGTTTCATCAGAGTATAATCCCGGGGAGCAAATTGGCATTAATTTGGGTTGTGATTATTTGATAGTTCCCAATCTTCGAACCAATTTCGACTTTATTTTGGGCTATTATACAACTGATAAATTAATGAATTCAAACGATACGACAAAGTTTGTCTCCGGACCTAAATATAGTTTCCGAGGCGGTTTACAATACCAGGTACCGATTGGATATCTCTGGATGATGGCGTTTTATCGTGCCAAAGCAAAAAATGAAACCTGGGATAACCAGGCATTAGTGTTAGTGGCCGAAGACAAAAATACAAATATAACACTGAGAGAGTTGGAATTTGGAGCCATAATTACATTGTCAAAAGTATTTTCTTTGCTTCCTGGTATTGAATTAAGATCGTACCAGGAAAATGATTATAAAAAAGGACAGGTCGATCTTTATGGAGGTTGTTTAGGATATGAGCTGCAAATGCTGGAAAATTTAACGCTATCAATGGGAGCAAAATTCTTCTTCGGGCAAGGAGAATTTATAAATTCAATGCGCAGTTTGTCTGGCTTTGAATTATTAGTTCGAACACAATGGGAATTTAAATAAGTGAGGGAACATTTTAATATGAGAACAAAATTGTTTTTTATCATCATTCTGCTTTTAAGCTCAATTTCTCTTTTTGACTCATCATTCGCCAGGGAAATGAAAACACTTGCAATTCTGGATTTTTCCAATAATAGTCTAATTGATAAGGAGAAATATGCTTCACTCTCCCAGGGACTGGCAGAAATTATGATTACGGAATTGAGCAAAGTTCAAAGCTTAAAACTCGTTGAACGTCAGAAAATCAATTCGTTAATTCAAGAAATGCAGCTATCCCAGAGTGGTATTGTTTCAGAAGATGCCGGGATTCAAGTTGGAAAGCTTTTGGGAGCACATTTTTTAGTATTTGGAAGTTATATGATTTCATTTAATAACAAAATCCGTGTTGATATCAGGATTGTCGAAGTGGAAACTGGTATTACCATTAAAGCAGGAGAGGTTACCAATAAGGTTAGTAAATTATTTGAAATTATTAAAAAACTGAATAAAAAAATTACCAAAGACCTGGATGTAAAACTGACGAATGATGAAAAGAAAGCGTTAATGAATTCTGAAGCATCATTGGATGTAATTTCTTGTTTCTCAAATGGTTTAGAATTTGAAGAAGCGAACCGGATAGATGATGCCAAAAAAATGTATCAGAAAATATTAGATAGGGTTCCAGATTTTGAGCCGGCAAAAAAGAGATTAAGAGAACTTTCTGCTCAAAATTGAAGTAAAAAGGCTTTACAAATTTGAATTTTAGATTTGAAATAATAGAAAAGCATAAAATAAAAGAAGTTACTTTTACTTTTCCTGAAGTTGGGTAAGCGAGTTAGGGGGGAAGTGTGAACTCACTATATTCCCGGAATAGGGAACGAACCTGGCATGGAATTTATTTCGCCATAGCCGCATAGCTAAGTTGAAAAGATGGTACTATTGATCTGTTGACTGTTCCAACAGTAATAAAACTATAGAGTTGCCGTCCACAATTATTTTCACATTTGAAATTATGAAAAAGTTTTTCACAATCTTCTTGTGAAGACACTCGATATTTCTTTACATTACCGCATGATTCACAGGTAATAATAAGTTCAGTAATTCTTATATGTTGCATTTTGATATCTCCTCATCGTGCAAGAGAGAACTAAACAATTTTTGTTGAGATTAATTATGCAATCTTTATACCAAACCACTAACTATATATTGACAGCAGAGATCAATGCAATACCGTATATAGTAGGCATATATTGATTATTGTCTCACATTGAACATAAGTTGTTAGATTGTAATACAAATAATAATAATTTAGCTTTATGTCGAAATTACTAATCATTATCTTATTATCATTCTTTGTTTTGATTTTGTTCAGAATAATGAAAGGAAAACCCACAGAAATTCGTTCAAGAAAGAGAAGGATCTTGGAAAGGTTTCGCAATCAGGAATAAAAAGCCTTTATTAGAAAATTCTGAACAAATAAAAAAAAACTCTTGCATTATTTTTAATTTATTTGTATATTTGTGTCGTAAAAAAGCGGGAGTAGTTCAGTGGTAGAACACCACCTTGCCAAGGTGGGGGTCGCGAGTTCAACCCTCGTCTCCCGCTCAATTTTAGGCGGCGTAGCCAAGTGGCTAAGGCGGAGGTCTGCAAAACCTCTATTCATCGGTTCGACTCCGATCGCCGCCTCAGCTATGAAAGATTTAAGCCGGGGTGGCGAAATTGGCAGACGCAAGGGACTTAAAATCCCTCGGACTCTTGAGTCCGTGCCGGTTCGACTCCGGCCCTCGGCACTCATTATTAAATCGAATAGCTGTAACACAGAGGAGCGGAGTCATTTTTTTTGTGGCACGCTTTTTTCGTTTTAATTTACGCAGCAATAAAAGCGTTGCGTACAACGAGAAGATACTGGATACTTTATTTAATATTATCATGTATCAAGTAAATTTCTTGAAAAAGCAAATTTTTTTTGATA
>CBFDBN010000138.1:0-8625 GCA_965603055.1 uncultured bacterium
CAATATCAGTAAAGAACTGTGCTTTAATCGGGGGGGAACTGTTCAATCGATTGATCCTCCTTGTTACAAATTTTTGTGATTTTTTACATGAATGAAGAATGATACTGGATACTTGATACCCAATCCTTTCAAAGGGTCTCTTTCACAATTTTATTCCTCAATTTCCAATTCTTTATCCAAAAAATGATTAAACCAGAATTGTACGTTTTCTCTCACCGAATGATTTCGCTTGGGATAACCGACTCCATGTCGAGCATTGGGATATAGCATTAATTCAAAGTCTTTATTCAAATCCTGCAGTTTGCTGATCAATTGGATGGTATTCTGCGCATGGACGTTATCATCCATTGTACCGTGGGTAATCAGCATATAGCCTTTGTATTTATCGGCATGAGTCATCACGGAACCAAACTCGTAGCCTTTGGGATTTTCTTGAGGCGTGTCCATGTAGCGTTCGGTATAGACGGTATCATAGAGCTTCCAATCCGTAACCGAATATTGGGCGACACCATGCGTAAAATAGTCAGCACCGTAAGTCAGCGCCATGCAGGTGGTGTAGCCACCATAACTTCCGCCGGTAATGCCAATTCGATCGGGATCGATAAACGGCTTGTTACGCAGCCATTTCACCGCTGCGATGAGATCGTTCATCTCCCATTTACCAAGATTTCGATGCATTAATGATACGCCCTGTTTACCAAAATGTCCTGATCCACGATGATCAACACTGATGACGATAATGCCATTCTGGGCATAATAATGCCAATTTAAAGGCAGGTATGAGTTGGATACTCTTGCTGAAGCCGGGCCACCATAAATTCGGAATAAAACCGGGTATTGCTTTGACTCATTAAAATCAGGAGGTAACACCCAAATTGCCGGTAAGTTGTACCCATCACCTGAAGGGATCGTGAACAATTCAACCTTGCCCAGGTCATAATCATCCAGAACCGCTATGTTCTCATCACCCAGGTTTCGGATCAATTTGCCATCAGTGGAACAGAGATCAATTTTTGAGGGTTGATTAATATTCTCATAGGTATCGATAAAATACTTTCCGCCGGGAGAAACCATACAACGGTGGCTTCCTTCAACCTTTGTCAACCGTCTTAAATTTTTTCCTTTCAGGCTGATAGAATAAAGATGGGTTTCTGTTGAATTTTCCTTGGAGCCGCGAAAATACAGGGTGCCGTGGCCTTCATCTACCAGCTCAATATCACGAACGCGCCATTCTCCCCCAGTTAACCGCGATTTCAAATTTCCCTTTAAATCGTAATAATAAAGGTGAGACCAGCCATCCTTATTAGATCTCAACAAAAATCCACTTTCATCTTTGAAGAAATAAATATCCTCAAAAAATTCAACCCATGAATCCTGCTTTTCGTTATAAATTTCTATTTTCTTGCCGGTACCTGGGTCTGCTGAATAAATTTTGATATTATCCTGCCCTCGATTCATCCACTGGAAAAATAACTGTTTGCTGTCGCGAGTCCAGAATGGCCAGGCAACGTAATGATCGGCTTTTTCTTCAATATCCACCCAGACGAGTTTATTTTCCTTTAAATTATAAATTCCCAATTTGATGTATGGATTGGGATCACCGGGTTTGGGATAATGTGCAATTTCCAGCTCACCATGAACGCCATCAGCGCGATAAAGCGGGAAGGTCGGCACCGGGCTATCATCGAAACGGAGAAATGCAATCATCTCGCTATTAGGCGACCACCAGAATGCCGCATATCGGGAACGTCGACCGAGAATTTCTTCATAATACACCCATGACGCCCAGCCGTTGTAAATCGTTTCAGAGCCATCATCGGTTAACTGATGTTCCAGACCTGTCTCGATATCAAACGCATACAGGTTATTGGCTCGGGTATAGGCGACACATTTTCCATCAGGTGAAAGTCGTGGATTTTTTTCTGGCGCGGGTGTTGCTGTCAGTTGTTTGAATACGCCAGTGTGTGTGGAAAAATGATAAAGATCGTTTTTACGATTAAATATAAATCCAGAATAATCTTCAGTTCGATCGCTCCTTGCACGTAATGAAAATCCTTTAGATAACCGGTCTTTATACTCATCTTCATCAAAGTAGATCGATGCCTCGCCGGTGGTGACATTTACTTTCATTAATTTAGCCCTGGCTTGTTCAGCTTCTTCTTCCGATCGCATTTCCAGGTAATGTTCGTCATCCAGCCATCCTTGAATGCGAGGTAATGAGCCGAGAAGTTGGGATTCACCACGCTGGAATGCCTGGTCGTAAGAAAGTTTCTTTTTTTGTGCCCAACTATTGGTGAACAGAGCTGTAAGAACAAGAACCATAATTATGAGAGGAGAACGATAAAATTTGTTACAACGCATGGAAACCTCCCTGGATTTTACTTTTCGCCTGAATAATTCATGAACAATTTGGATTCAATATACTGATGGTATTATATTAACAAAATTTATTCATATTTTCAAGAACAAAATTCAATTTCTTAAAAAAATATTGCTAATTTATAGAAGCTTAATCTTGATTTTTATAAATTATTTTTGTACATTAGTACCCGATTATATAATCAACTTTCAGTTTGAATAATAGGACGAAACAATGAAATACAATCGATCAAAAATTTTATTGCTCTTATCAATCGTAATCATCTGCACCAGTTGTGATCTTGCGACCAAATGGCTGGCAGCAAGACATTTGCAATGGTCAGCCCCCAAAACGATCATCAATCACATTGTCGAATTTCGTTACACGGAAAATGAAGCAATCGCGTTTAGCATGTTAGGTTCTGTTCATCCTGGTACGCGGAAGTGGATTATTTATTCCCTGTCAGGTGTTGCATTAATTTTTCTGATTCTATTGATCTGGCAGGTCAGGAAGGATTCGATATGGTGGTTGATCGCCCTGATGTTAATTCTCTCCGGGGCGATTGGGAATTTGTCAGAGCGAATTATGCGCGGTTATGTGATTGATTTTATTCACCTTCATTATTACGACCGTTTTAGCTGGCCCATTTTTAATGTCGCAGATATTTTAATAACCTGTGGGGGAATCTTTTTAGCGATATTGATGCTTCGAAAAAATCCGAAAGCAACTGAGATATAATTTTCTAAATGCAAAATTATTTTTATATGGCGGATTCCAATCCTGTGAGCGATTATCTTATTCCAAAAGGTGTTTTCTATGAATTTCAATGATCTTCCGACGGCAGAACACGGTATCGAAGAACTCAAAGATGAATTAGCGCAGTTATGCGAACAATTTGGCATTTCTCGTTTTGAACCGGGGGATATTGTTGAGCTGATTGAAGACAGTGAAGAAGTTGAGTGGATTGTCAGTCAGATTCAACAGGATAATGCTGAATTAGACGCCGACAAATTTAAGGCTGTTCTCTCCTCGATCGCAACAATCGTTGCTCCCCGGAAAGAGCAAGCTGAAGAGGAGGAACAACTCCCTTTAGAAAGTGATCAAGAAGTTGAATTGGAAGAGGAAGCAGCGCCTCCTATTGATTTTTCGCAGCTCGATTTTTCACAAATGGGACCGGAGCTGGAAGCGCTTACCGGCATGAAATTGCCGCCGGGCATGGATATGAAACAGATCCAGAAGATGATGGAATCACCACAGGGCGCTTTTATTCAAGATTTTGGGCTATTTTGCCAGGAACAGGGAATCGATATGAGCTCAGTCTCCGATCCAGACCAGTTGCAGGTATTAAATGAGCAATGGATGGCAACGCCACGGGCTGCCTTCGAGGGGAAAACTCCTGCCGAAGTTTCGCAGGAAAATCCATCATTAGCTTCATTTAAAAAAGTGGAAACCTATCGGCGTTCCGAGCCGCGAATTGGACGAAACGATCCCTGTCCTTGTGGCAGTGGGAAGAAGTATAAAAAGTGTTGTGGACGAATTTAGGTTGGGCGTAGAGCGTGGGGAGTGGCGCGTAGGGCGTTTCTTCGCGCCATACGCTCTACTCCCTACGCCCTACAATTTCAATGGATATGACCAATTTTTATAACTTAACCATCTTTCTGGAATAAAAGAATCAATGCAGCTTACAGAATCAGAAAGTAACCTATTTTTCAATTTATATCATCCCTTACTACTGTTTATCAATCAACAGCGGCGAATTATTGCAGATGTTTTTACCGTCGATGGACTCAGAAATAAGTCGTCTGAACATCTCAAATCTTTGAGAACTGTTTTATTTCAGCAACCCAGCCTGTTCGATCAATTTATTGTAACAAATCCTTTTCATTTTCTACCTCATGAATTAGAAATCATAAATGGCTGGAAAAAATTTTTGGTTGGGCGATTTTTTATTTTCAGAGAAACCAACTATTATACGGTTTTTCTTTCCAATGTTCGACCAATTAGAGCCTACGGCGTATTGCCGTTGAATGCGCAATTTTCCAAAATATTCCCTGATCCATTACCGGTTTATATCGAAACAGCGCTCCTTCCATTCAAAGATAAAATTATCACCGATGGCATTTTTAGTCGTTTTCGATTGGAGTTTGGCAGTGGCTTTATTCGCAACTTACAAAAACTCTACCAGCAAGCTATTGATAATGAGGGTATTATTACCTGTCTTTGATCGATCCAACTGTTATTATTCAAAATTAAGATAACATATTACAATTTTAAACCTCTCAATTTCAAATTGAAAGCCGCCTGTAAGTGCTTAATCAAATTGTATTAATAGTGAGACACTGTATCTTCTCCAAGTACAATTTTTGATTTAGAGCGTATTTCCATTTCAATCCAGCAATTACACATCTTATTAATTATAAACTAATTATTCCACCTCTTTAAAATTGGCATAGTAATTGCTTGAACTCAGGTAGATTTCAAAAATGAATATGATATTTTTTATTTAATGAAAGGAATGGTCATGAAATTGAGACTCTTAAAAGTTGTCGTGATGATAGGTTTATTGTTTGCGGCTTTTTATTCTGCGATTTCAGCACCAAAGAATGAACTGACAATGAGATTTGTCAAAGTTCTGAACATTAATTCAAATTCTAATTTTTTTGAAAGAATACCTGGCGAAACCCAGATTACGCCTTTGTTTATCAGGTCATCCCAAAAAGGTCATATCGACTTAACGATGCTGATTGCTTATGATAAACGAATCACTAATATTGCGAAAGAAATAATTAATAAAGCGGTCACGCCGCTCATATTTTCTGTTTCAACCATGCCATTTGTTAACGATAACTTTCAACCAGAAAGCCTGGTATTTGAGCAAAATGGAAAAAAATGGTCACCGAACAATCACCCTGATACAATTGATATGTTTCCTATTGAGGAGGATGTACCATTTGGCGGACCGATCTCCGACACTCAAATTCATCAGGGTGTCATCATGCTGCCGACATGGTTTGACATTAACCTGCCTGTTGAAATAAACTACAAAAGTTTTAGAAAAATCTGTCTATTAAAATAGTTTCCCCCTTATATAAGTGCCCAGAACAAAGCGGTGTTCTCGTAAACGAAAATTTTTTATGAGGGCATCGCTTTTTATTTTGAAATACAATTTTAATTTTGTATATTTACGCAATCCAAAAAGTGCATTTATTGATTTTTAAAGATAATAGAAACCAGCGAACTGCACCATGATCAATAATAACAGTTTTTTTCGTCGTACAATTATCCGCCAGGTATTGATTTTTTTATTCTGGGTTTCTGGAATCAGTGTGTCAATAGCCGTCATCACCTGGATTAGAATGTTTAAGTTGATATTTGGAAATACATACTTTATAGCCAACTCAGTGCTTATTACATTTTTGATGGGATTAGCAATTGGAAGTTACTACTTTGGCAGAAAGATTGATAAACAAAGAAAAGAGCTTCAAACTTTCTTATGGTTTGAGCTTTTTATCGGACTTTACTTGCTATTGCTGTTAATCATAGCTATTGTTTTGCCTGCTATTCAAAGAGCCATTTTTCCACTTATCAGCCAGCAAATTTTATTAATGAAAATCATCAAATTTTGCTTAATATTTATATCATTAATAACACCATCGGTTCTAATAGGAGCAGTTTTTCCAATTCTGGGACGTTTTTTGATACAGTCATCGGCCGGCGCGATTCGTGAAGTTGGCAACCTGTACGGCATCAATGCGTTCGGAGCCACTCTGGGGTGTCTTTTAACCGGCTTTGCACTATTGCAAATCTTCGGCATCAAACAGACTCTTATTTTTGCTGCAATTCTGAGCCTTTTTAATGCTTCAATCGTTCGATTTTTATTAAATAAGATTACACCGACAATCAATATTGAAACCGAATTTTATGATCAACAACTTAAACACCTGGAACAAGTTGCTACGCCCCAGTCAACATTGCGAAAACAATCAATCATAATTGGGACAACAATTTCAGGATTTTTATCGATTTCATACCTGGTGCTCTGGTTAAAAAGTCTGATTTTTGTCACCGGGAATAATAGCTATTCGTTTTATATTATTTTAATAGTCATTTTTATCGGTCTTTCCATTGGCGCTTTTTTTTATCCAAGATTTCTGGAACGCGGCAACCTTTTTTCCATATTTGCGATTATCCAAATTATCATTGGCGCTTTTGCAATTATTTCTGTGATACTAATCCCGCTGTTACCTCCATTAAATAAAAGTTTTTTAATCTTGCTAAATGGTTCTAATAATTGGGGCTGGCAAATCCTGGTCTATTTTTATAATTCGATTCTAGTTATTCTACTCCCAGCCATCCTGATTGGAATAACGATCCCATTAGTTTGTAAAATTTATTTGACCAATTACGAGGAGAGAGGGAAAGCGCTTGGAATTATCTCTTCTGCGAATTTTCTTGGAGCAACCGGTGGGCTAATTGTAACTGCTTTGCTTCTTTTGCCCGGTGTTGGAATTCAAAAAAGTATTATGTTTCTGGCTCTAATTAATTTTCTAATTGGGCTGGTGATTCTGTTTTTGTTTGCCCTTAAATATGGCAGAATTTTCAAAATTTCCATCGTATTTGGACTGGTTGCGGCTGTTTTTGGCTTATCGCTGCTGATTCCTTCCAATTTTATTTCTAGACTTTTTGAAAACAAACAAGATGACGCTAAAGTTATTTATGTTAAAGAGGGATTTAATGCAACGGTCACAATTTACCACCATCCCTCCACGGATCGCATCTCTTTAGCAGCTAATGATATTATCCTGACTGGAACTACCAAAGAATGGTTAACGATTCAGCGACTTCATGGACATTTGCCATTATTACTCCATCCCAACCCGGATACGATTCTCACCATTGGATATCGAGATGGCGAGACATTAAAAAGTATTTTTTTCCACAATGTTAAGTGGGTTGATTGTGTTGATAATAAACCAGAGATTAGGGAAGCTTGTTCGTCAATCAACGAGAATTGGAATCATTTAGATTCGATTCCGAATTTCAATTTCATCCCCATAGCGGGCAAACAGTATGTATCAACTTTCGATAATAAATATGAGGTAATTTTAAACGATGTTCTGCATCCCGCTTATAACGCAAATGCCAGCCTGTACAGCCAGGAACACCTGCTGATGTGCAGAAAAAAGCTGAAACCCGGTGGTATTATGACCAGCGTGATCCCTTTGTTTAAAATTTCAATCGAAGATTTTAAGGTATTAATCAATACATTCCACTCAATCTTTCCAAATACAACACTCTGGTATCCGAATAATTTTTTAAATCAATATGCCTTTTTAATTGGGAGTTTGGATCCGGAATTCAAAATCAATTACAAACAGGTTTTTGAAAGACTAAAGGATCCTGGCATTATGGTAAATCTCTCTTACATCGGGATGGATAATGTTTTTGAAATCCTGGATGCTTTTATTATGGGCGCTAAAATTACCAGAGAATTGACAGAGGGAGTTCGCCTTAACCGTGACAATTTGCCTCACCTGGAATTTTCCTGCCCCAGTACCGCAGACTCTCCTTCAAATTGGAACCAGACACTACAATTGCTTGCCAATTATAGAGAATCAGTCTACCCGTATCTCACCAACATTGACTCTACATTGGAACAGAGAGAATTTGTCAGGTTGGTTCTTGATAATTATTATAAAAGCACCGATCTCATATTTAATGCACTGAGTTATGAGCTATTGGGTAAGCCTGATGAAAGTTTGAAAATTTATCGACAGGTATATATGATGAATCGCTTTGATCGCGGGGCAAAACGGTTCCTTGATTCATTTTATGATCCGTTGCTGATTGACTCTCCTGAAACTCCAGCCGAATTTATTCAGAACGCAACGATATATTATCAAAAAATTGAATATGAAGAAGCCATAAATTTAGTCAATAGGGCATTGAAGTTAAATCCAGAATATGCACCAGCTTATTTTGCATTGGGAATAAACTATGAAATCATGGGGAAACTAACAGAAGCAAAGAAGATGTACCAAAAAACGCTTAAATTAAAACCGAACTTACACCAGGCAAAAGATCGGCTGGATTCCCTGGCATTGAAAAATGGCAGTTGATTTGGTTATTGGGTTATTAGGTAAATAGGTAATTAAGTAATTGGATTATCAGGCAATTGGGTAATGGAAATTTGATCCAATCGACCCGTTACCTAATTAGTCTGTCCTGAAACCGTAACATAAGCTTCCAGCTTGTGAGTTAAGTTC